>JAQCKL010000156.1 GCA_027592485.1 Cyanobacteriota bacterium | reverse complement strand
GAGAAGCCATGGAGCGTTGGGTGGATGGTTGGACGGGGGAGGTTAGGGGCAAAATGCCGTCTGTTCTCCAGCAATGCTCAAGAGGCATGGGGGGGCGAGAGCGCTGTGGCCCTCAGCAGCTGTTGCATCTCCTTCAGCAGATTGTCGAGGCCGTTGAGGTTGACCTGGGGATGGGCTGGGGCGGGGGCAATGGGCTGATGGAGCCAGTCAGTCAAGGCTGCGGCACTGAGCTGATTGGGATGCAGCACATCCACCAGGCCCATTTGTCGTAATCGCTCAGCCCGAATCCACTGTTCTTGGCGAGGAGCAATGCGGGGCACCAGCAGCGCCGGTTTCTGGAAGGACAGAATTTCGCAGGTGGTGTTGTAGCCGCCCATGGCAATGATCCGACTGGCCTGTTCCAGCAGCAGGGTCGGTTCTTCCAGGTAATCCACAATGCGCAGTTGGGGATTCTGAGACGCTTGATGGAAGAGGCTTTGCTGCATCTCCGGCGGCATGAACGGCCCGGTGACCAATATGCCTGTCATGCCCTGGGGAAAGGTGGCTTGGATAAACGCTTGGGCCAGAGCCGCGCCATCCTGCCCACCCCCCACCGAGCACAGCACCAGATTATCTTTGGGTAGGTTGAGTGCCTTCAAATTGGCCCGGACATTGGGACCCACATAATCCCGTCGAGGGCGCTGGTTGAGATAGCCCAGGGGCTGCATCTTCGCGACGAGATCCGCCGGTAGGCCGTACTCCTGTCGCAGGTCATACAAACTGGGGTCGCCGTAAATCCAGATGGCGTCATAGTCGTGGCGCAGGGCGGCGCAGTTGTCGGCCCGTCGCCAGTCTCGCCGGACCGCTTCGGGGGTATCCAGCACATCTCGCAACCCCAGCACACAGCGGATGTGGGGCTGCGATCGCACATATTCCAAGGTCGGATCGAGCTCGCGCATAGCCCCACGGGGCACATTATCCACAATCAGCACATCGGGCTGGAAGTTTTTGACAGCGGTGCGGATCAGCTGCGATCGCAGTTCGATCATGTCCTCCAGCGACAGCCCCAGTCGTCGGGACTGATACCGCCCGTCCTCACGCTTCTGGAGGGCGGGTAATGTCAGACAGTCAACCCCAGCGGGGGTGGGCAAATCGCTGGCGTCACGCATCCCGCTAATCATCAGAATATCGGCTTCAATGGCCGATTTTCCCAGGGTTTGAGCGATCAGTAGGTTGCGTCGCTTATGTCCCAAGCCCATCGTGTCGTGGGAATAGAGCACAATGCGCGATCGCGCTCTTCCCGGAGTGGATTCCTGATGCACTAGTTCCTGATGCACTAGCGACTGCGGTGAAGGGCGAGCGTTTTGCCAGGTATACAGCGGTTGGGTCGCAAGAGCATGTGAGGTCGAGGGTATAGACAACAAGGAAGGTTCGGCTCCTTTACGGCCCAAGCGATAGACGCATCTCGGGGAAATTTTCAGGGGGCAAGGCGCTGGGGGAGGCCAGGTTCCCCGTAAGTCTAGGTGAAGCATCTCATGGGATACTGCCTGTTTCTACTGGACGGGTCAAAGCAACCCTGGTGATGTAGATCATCCTGTTGCTGCAGTCCCGTCACCTCAGGCTTAAATCAGCGACACTGATCCCCCTTGGCAAGGTCACTGGCATGGCCAGATCACCATCACCGATCGCCCATGGGATTTGCCGGACAATAAGCCTAAGACAAATAAGTCTGGACTGGAGTTCCTGCATCGCTGATTGAATTGCGGTGATCGTCACATCGTTCGCAGTACGCTTCTCTCCCTATACCTGAGATAGCAGCACACAATTTTGTCCCCCAGCCTTTTGGTTGGGGGTTTTTTATGGCCGTCGTCGTCCTGGTCCGAACCCGCCTGCGGCCCCCTTTGCTTCTGCCCAAAGCATCGGACGGATACTCGGTGTTCCGAGCCCAGGGGGCAAAGCGATATCAGGCCAAATCAATTGCCCTTAACGCCCTAGGATCTGATCATCTAGGCTCAAGTCCACCGGCTGCTGATCTCGTCTAGAGGTCAGGTAATCCCTCTGAAAAGCGTCTTTCAAGCCACCCACCAGATCAAATTTGGGTTGCCAAGCCAGTTCTCGCTTCGCTTTATCGATCGCCGCAAAAAAGTGCTGCACCCGCATGGGGAACGCTTTGCGCTTACCAAAGTCGAAGTCCTTAGGGTCGTAGTGAACCAACGGCAACTGATCCGGGTCCTTGCCCGCAGCGGCGGCACAGGCCCGTGCTAAGCCATCAAAGCTGACGGCCCGCTCCCCCGAGATATTGTAGATTTGCCCAACCGCTTGGGGGTTACCCAATACCGCCACCATCGCGGCGGCCAGATCTTCCACATGGCCCAGCTGAGTCAGGGCCATGCCATTGCCGGGAATGGGCAGGGGGCGATCGCGCACAATGCGATCGAAGAACCAGGCTTCTAGGTCGTTATAGTTTTGGGGACCGTAGATATAGACGGGACGGATGGCGGTAAACGGCACACCCTGCTCGGCCAAATAGGCCTCGGTCTGGAATTTACCCTTGTGGCGACTCTTCGGGTCCACCGCATCCCCTTCGATGTGGGGCATTTGGTCTGACTTGAGATAGACCCCAGCCGAGCTGACATAGACAAAATGCCGTAGCGTGCCCTTGAACAGTTCAACCAGGGGCTGGGTATCGCTCAGCTCACGGCCATTGTTGTCAAAAACAGCGTCAAAGCTTTCCCCGGCCAAGGCGGCTTTGAGGGCGGCTGGGTCTTGGCGATCGCCATGCAGTTGGGCAATACCATCTACGGGGGCGGGCTGATTGCCCCGATTAAAGAGCACCACCTCATGGCCCTGGGCCACCAATTGTCGGGTTAAAGACACCCCGATGAAACGGGTTCCCCCCATCACTAAAATCCGCATTCCCGTTCTCCTAACAGCGCTACCCCTTATCTTAGGTCCCGAAGGGAACGTCTCTGACTCGGGGGAATGGGCTGGGGGCAAGGTTTGGATTGAGGGCAGACAGTGAATAAATGTTGATAGAAAGCTTAAGCGAATGGGCAGAAAACTGTCTGTTGTCTTGGGGTCGCATAGTCTTGGATCCAGTAGAACTGGGAGAGTAACTACACCAACCTTCTAAAATGGGGAAGATTGGTTAATTATTAATGACACACGGGTAACGGCACACGGGGCATTCACAACTACGGACAGCTGCATGGGAAAGCTAGAAGACGCTTACAGAATGCTTGAGTTAGAGCCTGGTGCCTCCATGGATGAGATTAACCAGGCCTATAAGGATTTGGTGTTTGTCTGGCACCCCGATCGCTTGCCGACAGAGAATGTCCGTTTGCAAGACAAAGCCCAGGAAAAGATTAAGTATCTCAACCAAGCCCGAGATTATCTGAGATCTCAGGCCAAAGTCGGTAACCCAGCGGTCAGTGCTCGCACCAGCAGCACGGGTGCCAGTAGATCCAGCTATGGAGAGCGCCGCGAGCGGCAGGCCTATGCCAGTGCCCATAGCACTTACCGCCCCCGCACCGCTACACCACCGGTTGAGGACCGGAGCGGCGATCGCCACAATGGTTACGGCAACTACTACCGATCGCGCCAATACTATCGGCCTGATACCTCCCAATACCGCAGCTATGGGGAGAGCCGCAGTTATGGCAACAACAGCACCACTAGTAACAGTTCCACGAGTACCACTGGCACCACCCATGGCAATGGGGCTGCGAGTGCCACCAATAACGGCAACTATTATCAGCCAAGGTCTGCTGCAGCCCCGGATCCCGCTCGGGAACCCGCTCGACCCTATACCGCAGGCGGCAATGGCAACAGCTACTATCGCGATACCTGGAGTGGCGGCTATCCAGGGCCTGGGAGCGGTTACCCTCAACCCCAAAGCAGCACCGGCTCAGCCCCTTCCAACAGTGCGTCACCTAGCAGCAGCTACAGTCGATCGCGCTCCCAAGACCCAGATCTGAGTGACGCCGATTTGCGCGGAGCCAACTTCCAAGAAAGGGACTTTTCGGGGCGCAACCTCAGTAATGCCAACCTGAGCGAGGCGAATTTGCAGGATGCGTTCTTGCACAAGGTCAACCTCAACCGCGCCAATCTCTGTAAGGCCAACCTATTTCGGGCCAATTTACTGCAGGCGAACCTCAGCCATGCCAACTTACGGGAGGCTAACCTGATCGGTGCTGACCTGAGCGGCGCTGACCTAAGTGGCGCTGACCTGAGCGGCGCGAAGGTAGCGGTGGGGGATAAGGTCATGGTCAAGCTGACGGGCACCATTTTGACCGGGGCGATCATGCCCGACGGCACCATCTATACCTAATCCCAGTTCTTGTTTCTAGGGCGACAGATCCAACCCTTGCCAACCTTCCCACGCGTCCCGCTGCGCCGACCCTAGGGCCAAGGGGAGGTGCCGCAGGTGGGGCGTATCTTAAGGTGTATCCTTAGACTCTGCTACCGGTTCCTGTCGATATTGGGCGTTATCGCCCCATGACTGTCTTTTTGAAACAGCCCATTGACCCGGCAGCGGTTTATGGTTGATCTGGTGCTGTTGAGCATCTAGCAGCTCAGAACCCAGGGTTATGAAAGCGGCAGCGATCGGGAATTGGTAGCGTGCTGGAGATTGGCAAGGGGCGATTTTTGGGATCCCTTGGTTGCGGTTATATTATCGGTTTGAAAAGGAAGACAAGGTAGGACCCATTCTTGCCACTTCTGGAGATGGGCTGGTTGAGTTCGCCATGTAGCTGGCCAAGTCGTGATAGCGGTTGACTGAGTTCTCGGTATCGAAGTAGGCGTGAATGTAGAGATTGTTGCCAATCACGTTGATATTTTCTTCAATGAACACCGAGGAGAATGGTGTCAACTGATGTGCTTCGGGGCCATTATCCTGAGGGACCATGCCGTAGAGGTTCTGCAATGCTCCCGTTGCCATGGCCTCAGTCAGCTCGGCAATAAAGGTCCCTCGATTGTGGGGCACTGATCCCACCCGGAAGCGAAAATCAATGATGGAAGCACCGGTGTAAGGCACCACGGTGTAGTTCACCCGGAAGTTGGTGTCATCGACGAAATCCAGTAATTTTTTGGCCGATGTCTCCAGGGTGCAAAAGCGGCGATCGAGGGTGAAGCTCTTGTCCAGCTTATATGCCGGAATGTTGTGAACCACATTGACGTCGCTATCGATCAGTCCATAGCGATTGTGAATGTAATTGGCCAACGGAACGTAGGCGTTCACGGTGCAGGAGCCATAGGAAACCACCTGCAGCTCAGGGGTAAAGTCCTGGTGGTTAAACCCATACACCAGGGTTTTATCGGCATCCCAGGAGGTAGCCGAAATCAGCACCCGTTGGGTTTTGCCGGTCAAATAGGGCTGGCAGCGCTCTGCGACGGTGGCTTTACCGCTGCATTCAAACACCACATCCGGCTGGCCTAACCAGTGAATATCAGCGCGGTCTTGGTGGGAATATTCAATTTGAAGGGTGCGATCGCCCTTAGCAAAATAAAGATAATTCCCCTGTCGGCCTACATCAAAGCCATCGAATTTGACATAGGGATCGGTGTTAATAATGGCCAGGGCTTTATCCAAGTTCAAGCCGTCATCATTGATATATTCAATGGTATAAGGGGCGTCCTCAATATGGTTGAGCCAATATCTCAACAGATGTAGGCCAAAACGGCCAAATCCATTCATTCCTGCTTGAATTTTCGCCATAATCTACCACCTAATCCTTGAGGTTTTCGCCGTCTCTAATGCCATTGCCAAAACAGACCCCTGAGGAGATAAAAACCTGAACTGTCATTGATATTGTCGGCTTGGGAGCGCTTTGGTACTGATGTTTTAGCCACCTTTTTATTCTAGGTGATGGGGTTTTAGGCTTGGGTCGCAGAGATCACAGTGCCGCTGTGACCCTTTAATACCTTTAACTGTGAGCATTCCCTGGTTTTCTCAGGCAATAACTGTTAACGCCAAACCACCCATTATTTGACCCAGTGATTTCCATCACCCTGATCTAGAGCGTTACTACCCGTAACCCGGTAACGATCATCCCCGGCAAAGTGGGTTGTAAAACCAGCGGTTTGATGCGATCGCCCATAGCGAACATCTGAAAAACCCACCAGTATCTTACAAACCTGGTGGGTCCTCATCGAACATCCATAAACAGGATCGGCAGAGAATCCTTTTGAGGCTTAAAAATCAATCATTATCATCAATTTCTTCTACCTCTTCCCTAGGGATTTCTAGGGGAACGGGTTAACCCTTGACCCGATTGAGCGCCCTGGTTTTCGGCGATCGCCCTGGTTTTAATGGGATATTGGGACGGTACTTTGATGGCATCAGCGTGGGAGACGGTTTGAATAAGTCCTATCGGTGGCTGCTGATCTGGTCGGGACTGGGATTGTTGTTGAGACTCACCCAGTTGTCCCTGAAACCCGCCTGGATGGACGAGGTGGCCACGGCCATCTACAGCATTGGCAATAGCACCCACGATCTACCCTTTGATCAGGTCGTGGGGCTGGCCGAGATACTGCGGCCCCTCACCCTTTCCCCCAGCGCCACGGTGGGAGATACCGTCCAGTATTTGATCCAAGAAGATCGCCATCCCCCCCTCTATTTTGTTTTGTCCCATTTCTGGGTGATGCTGTTCCCCGATGTCGATGGATTGCCCTCATTGGCGGCGTTACGGGCCTGTTCTGCCCTGTTGGGAGCGTTGGCGGTCCCGGTGGCTTATTGGGTGGGCCGGGTTACCTACCGCAGCGCCCTAGCGGGCTCTATGGCCGCTGCCCTAATGGCGGTGTCTCCATTGGCGATTGCCTTGGCCCAGGAGACCCGCCATTATGGGCTGGCCTCCACCCTGGTTACGGCCTCTTTGGGGTGCTTTGCCTTAGCCTTTCGGCGGGTTTGGCGGTACCAGTCCCTAGGGGCTGGGCTGGTCATCGGCTGGATTGGGGTGAATGCCCTGGGGTTTGCCACCCACTATTTTACGGTGCTGACCTATACCGCTGAGGCAATGGTATTGGCGGCGATCGCCCTGATTCAAGGGCGGCAACAGGGGTGGCGGATTTTGGTGCAGCCGGTTTGGCTCCAGCTCTATGGGGTGGGTCTGGGTACCGCCCTCAGTATCGGGGCTTGGTGGCCGATTCTGACGGGGCTAGAGGGCAGCAACCAGATTTTAAAAAGCGATTTGAGCCAGTGGACTAGCTGGATTAATCCTCCGGTTCAAACCCTGATTGCCTGGATTTTTACGCTGCTGACCCCAATCACTTTTTTTGCCGATACCCCCCTACGGTTGGCGGCGATCGTGCTGTCTGTTTTGGTGATGCTGGCCTGGTGGATACGCCTCATTCCTTTGCTGATTAGGGGGGTACTGATCCTTGAGCAAGATGTCGATAGTCATCTGGGGGTATGGGCGATCGGGGGCTTTTTGCTGGCGATCATGGTTGTGTTTGCTGGGGTTTGCTACGGCTACGGCACCGATATCACCAAGGGGTTACGTTATACCTTTGCCTATTACCCTGCCGTGGTCATTTTGATGGCTGGGGCTTTGTCTGTTTATTGGCCCCAAAGGCTTCCTCGGGGCCGCTGTAGTTGGATCATTCCGGTGTGGAAAAGACGCTTGAGTGGCCGTCGATTGGTGCAGATTACTTGGACATTAAGTCTGATCAGCACGTTGTTTGTGGTGAATAATTTTGCTTTTCTAAAGTTCTTTAGCCCGAATCGATTTATCCCCTTTGTCCAAGCCCATTCCACCTATCCAGTGGTGCTGGCGGCCCCGGAGCCCCGCTATGAAGCTAAACGGGCGATCGGGATCGAGTTCCTTAGCGTGGTCTGGGAAATTCATCGCCACTTTCCCCCCAATCAACCGGGCAGTGGTTGGCAGCAGCCCCCGCAATTTTTGGCGATGGGTTTAGAGACGCCTACGGTACCGGATTGGGACCAACGGATTGGGGCGGCGTTGGCGCAGCAGCCCGGCCCCTATGACCTATGGATCTTGCATGGGGGACCGGATTTGAGCGCCTATGGGTGCAGCCCAGCGGTGGATGCACCCCAGGGTAATAAGGGCAGCTATGTGTATCGTCACTTCACTTGTGACCCAGCGGCCTAATCGGTCAAAGACTGGCCTAGCCCCTTTGGGGCGGCTACACCAACGGCGATCTCATCGTGCCTGCCCTCACCAAGGCCACCCTATTGTTTGCTTAAATCTTGGGTAGTGCCCTACAGGTAAGGATGGCTGAATCTTATATGCAGTAAGGGATCTCAGGATTTGCACCCCTCTCGAAGACGCCAAGTATATGTGCTCATTGAGGACTGAAACAGTCATTCTCTCGTGGATTCTGAGTCGAAATTCTATGAGTCATCAGGATACTTCGGCACTGAGAAGCTAGCTTCATTGGTCGAAACGCTTTCAGAAATGAGATCGCGGCCATCCTTACCTTTTTATGACTACCGAATTTTGAACTTTGAATTCTGCTTTTTGCGATATCGTCTCTGACTGCCGCCGGAGAAATGGAGCCGCCCTGAGCGAGAAATGTCTTTACTGAACCATACAAACGGGTGTGGGGAGCCGCAGTCCCCAGATGTGGGGATTAGCGGATAGAGCTACAGAGTTTTTTGTGAAGAGTCGCTAAATCAGAATGTCTTCACCGGGAGTGCCGACCGCAGCACAATCCCGGCAAAGGGCAACCCAACTGACATGAGATTGACGGCCCAGGTGGGTGACCATCTGCAGGATTTTTACCTTCTAGGGTCTAAGTTGGGCTTGCTGAAAAAGTCATGCTGCCGAGGGAATCGTAAATTTGGTGGTTCTCGTTATCTTCCATGG
>JAQCKL010000155.1 GCA_027592485.1 Cyanobacteriota bacterium | reverse complement strand
CGCCCAAGGCGATCTTGAGGCCCTCACCAGCAATGCAGAATCCCTGACCGGGGCTTACCTGTCGCGGCGGCTGAGCATCCCCACCCCAGCTGAGCGGCGGCAGGGGAATGGTCGCACCCTCCGCCTCCACAATGCCCGCCGCAATAACCTGAAAAACCTGGATGTGGAGATCCCTTTAGGGAAGCTGGTCTGTGTGACCGGCGTTTCCGGGTCGGGAAAATCGACCCTGGTGAATGAGCTGCTCTACACCGCCCTCCGCCACCATTTTGGCAGCAAGATCCCGTTCCCCCAGGATCTAGACGAGCTGTCGGGGCTCAAGGCCCTAGATAAGGCGATCGTGATTGACCAGTCCCCCATTGGCCGCACCCCCCGCTCTAACCCCGCCACCTACACCGGGGTCTTTGACGTCATTCGGGATTTGTTTACGACCACGGTGGAGGCCAAGGCCCGAGGCTACAGGGCCGGGCAGTTCTCCTTCAATGTGAAGGGGGGGCGCTGCGAAGCCTGCGGCGGTCAGGGGGTGAACATCATTGAGATGAACTTCCTACCCGATGTCTATGTGCAATGTGACGTATGCAAGGGAGCCCGCTACAACCGGGAAACCCTGCAGGTGAAGTACAAGGGCAAAAATATTTCCGATGTGTTGAACATGACCGCCGAGGAGGCTTTGGATTTCTTCCAAAATATTCCCAAGGCGGCGGTGCGGTTACAGACCATGGTGGATGTGGGGCTGGGCTATGTGCGGCTAGGGCAAACGGCACCGACCCTGTCGGGTGGAGAGGCCCAACGGATGAAGCTGGCTTCAGAACTGGCGCGACGGGCGACGGGCAAAACCCTGTATCTAATCGATGAGCCCACCACGGGGCTGTCCTTCTACGATGTCCACAAGCTGTTAGATGTGGTGCAGCGGCTGGTGGATAAGGGCAATTCGGTGCTGATGATTGAGCACAACCTAGATGTCATCCGCTGTGCCGACTGGTTGATTGATCTGGGGCCAGAGGGGGGCGATCGCGGCGGTGATATCCTCGTCACCGGCACCCCCGAAACCGTGGCTCAACATCCCCAGTCCTATACCGGCAAATACTTGGCGCGGGTCTTGGCCCAGCATCCCCCCAACACATCGAGTTAATCCGGCGCTCAATCATGGGGGGCAAACCGGTCTAGGTGCCCTTGTCGTCGCCAGCATTGCCCGGCAAACCCCTCTAAAATACTGGGTTGACAAAGAACGCCTGGGGACCAACATTCAGAATCAGCGAAAACGCCCGCACCGAGGTATGGCTTGAGATTCGCTTCACTGGACCTTAGCCAAATAGGAACACCAGTCACTCCAGCCCCCCCCATAGAGCGGAGCCATGGGGTAACCTGCCGCCGCCCGTGACAGCAGGTTGACGCAGGCCGTAACGCCTGAGCCGCAGTACATGACCGGCGCTTGTTCTGGCGTCAGATCAGACCAATAGGCTTGAAGGGCAGCAGGGGGCAAAAACTGTCCCTGCCCATCCACCACCTGCTGCCAGAACCGGTTTATGGCCCCTGGAATTGATCCGGCAATGGGGTCAATCGGTTCCTGTTCTCCCCGGAAGCGTTCCGGCGATCGCGCATCCACGAGGACCCCTTTGCCCTGCTGTTGCCGCTCTCGGACCTGTCCATAGTCCAGAATCCAGTCCGTCTGAATTTGAGGGGTGAAAGTAGCGGCTTGCGCAGGGGGGCTGTCCGTTACGAGCGATCGCCCCGTCCCCGTCCAGGCCGCAATTCCGCCCTGTAATACCGCCACAGGCCCATGACCGTAGTACCGCAGTAGCCACCAGCAGCGGGCGGCAAACGCCCCCCGAAAATCGTCGTAGATCACCACCGGGGTCGAGCGTTGGGAGTCGATGCCGCATTGACCAAACTTCGCCCCTAAGGTTTCGGGAACAGGCAAGGGATGTCGCCCCCCATGGGCTTGTACCGGACTCGACAGATCCTGATTCAGATCTAAGTAATAGGCCCCAGGAATATGGCCCTGATCATAAGCGTGACGCCCCTTATCCGGATCCGCCAAGGCAAAACGGCAGTCCAAAATCACCGGATCCAGAGGGTGATTCATCAACCAATCCACAGTCACTAACGGTGTGGGTAAGGTCATAGTCGTTCGGAGTTTAACGGCTTACTGATTTTAAGGAATGCTTGCAACTAAGGCGATTTCTGGCCAGGAAAATACCAGGCCTATGGTGCGTGACGTTAATGCCTTCGGCATGGCTCCGCCAATGCTAACGGCACCCTACAGCAGGTAAGTTCCTGATCGGAAATCTCCCAAGCCTGAATTTTGAGTTGTGGGCTGCTGGGCTTGCCATTGGCAGAGGGCCTGGTGGTGGACGGTGCGCCAGGGCAGTTGGTGCTGCCGGGCGAGGTCGGCGCAGTCCTCATATTCCGGGTGGGCATTCACCACTTGATCGGTATGGGGGGCAAAGGCCACCTTCATGCGGATGGAGCCTAAAGGGGTTTCTACCGTCTGCAATTCCCGACGTAGGGCCATGCGCCGCTGGTCCTGACGGCGGATACCAAGGGTGGTGGTCTCTTGAAAAATCACCTGCTCACAGGCAGAGACTTGGTCCGGATGGGCAATCACCGTAATCAGATGGCCGGGGCGCGACTTTTTCATGGTCACCCCTTGGGTAAACACGTCTAAGGCCCCGATCCCGAGTAAGCGATCGTAGAGATAACCGATCGCCTGGGGGGAGAGATCATCCACCTGGGTTTCTAAAACGGTGACGGTTTCAAGCCCTGGTGCTTGGGTGGGAACGAGTGACACCGGATCGCGGGCCTTGTCGGCAGCATGGCTATGCCCATGGGAATGGGCAGCAGCCCTAGAATGGGCATGGGTCTCAGCCCTGGGTTCTCCCAACCAGAGCCTCAAGATATTGGGTAAGGCCAAGTCCTGACTTCCAGCCCCTAGCCCCACCTGCCGCAGGGTCATGGCGGGGGGGGGACCAAACTGCTGGGCGAGGGTGGTGGCGATCGCCGCCCCGGTGGGAGTCACCAATTCTCCTTGCAGCCCTGAACCATAAATTGGGACTTGGGCCATCTCCATCAGTTTCAGCACCGCTGGTGCTGGCACCGGTAAGCGACCATGGGCGGCTCGGACCGTGCCGCTGCCCATGGGCAAGGGTGAGCAATACAGGGCATCTATTCCCAACCAATGCAAACCGATGCAAGTGCCGACAATATCAATGATGGCGTCGGTGGCTCCCACCTCATGGAAATGGACCAGGGCTGGATCCATGCCGTGGACAGCCCCTTCCGCTTGGGCTAAGCGTCGAAAAATGTCCAAGCTCCAGGTTTGGACCCGTTCTGGCAAAGGGGCTGCCCCGATCATCTGCTCAATATCGGTCAGGTGCCGCATCGGCAGGTGGGTATGGCCCTCAGGCACCGGCGGGATCTGGACATGGACCTTCGTGGCGGCCATGCCATTGCGATGCACCGTTTCTGCCGACAGCCCATAGGGTTCTGCCAAGGCCAGTTGGGCCAGTTGTTCCTGTAAATAGCTCAGGGGAACCCCCCCATCGACCAAGGCCCCCAAGCACATATCCCCAGATAGCCCCGTTGGGCAGTCCAAAAAAGCTAACGTTTTCATGCAAAACCCTTGGTATACGACGGCTATCTTCCATGATGAAGACAATCTAAAGCGAATTTAAAGTGCTGCGTAGCGGCATTAAGAAAGACGTCAGCAAGGCAATAACATGGCCACTCTTTATAAAATCCACCCCCAAAATCCCCAAAAACGCAAAGTTGAGGCTGTACAAGCGGCCCTGAGGCAGGGGGCAGTGATGCTCTATCCCACCGATACGGTCTATGCCCTGGGCTGTGACCTACGGGTTAAAACTGCGGTCCAACGGGTTCGTCAACTGAAACAGTTGGCCAATGACAAACCCCTGACCTTCCTCTGTTCATCGCTCTCCAACATTGCTGACTATGCCCAGGTCAGTGACCCGGCTTATCGCATTATTCGACGGCTGATTCCAGGGCCGTACACCTTCCTGCTACCCGCAAGCAAACAAGTGCCCCGCTTAGTTATGAATCCGAAGCGGCGTACCACTGGCATCCGCGTGCCCGATGATGCCATTTGCCAAGCCCTCTTAGCGGCCTTAGACAGTCCAATTATTTCTACATCGGCCCTTTCTCTCTTAAAAGACCAGCCCCGCTCGGCCAGCCAACTGCCCAATAAGTTTGACTTGTTTGATCAAATGGAAGCCCTGGTGGATGTGATTATCGATGACGATCAGCCCCTCCAGTACGCGCTCTCCACCATTTTGGCGCTAGGGGAGGATGATTCACCCGTGATGCTTCGCCAGGGAAAAGGTTGGGAAGCCGCCGCCGACCAGGGCGCAGTGCTGGCCGCCGAGGCCGTGATTCCGCAGTTGTCTCACTAATCCCTGCCGAGTTCATGTTTCCCCTTGCGGTTCCCTTTGGCGCGCATCAATATTTTTAAAACAAGCTGAGTTGGGCGGGATCTGGCGCAATCTGATTCCAGGGTAACGGGGTGAGATCGGGGTGAATGGCTTGGAGCTGGTTGTATAGGTGACGGGCGATCGCCGGTGACCTCGCCTCATCGGGGCAATGGACAAACAGATACACATCGGTCCCCTGGGTGAGCCACTGGTGTAAGCGCTCTACCCATTCCGCCAGGTAGGGTTGATTCAGCCCTAGCTCCGGGTGAGAGATATAGCGCACCAAAGTAAATGGGGCCGTTACCACCGGTTGCAATGGTACCTTCGGCTTGCGTCGCTCCGACTTGATTTGGGGGTCCCCTTGCCCCTCCTCCAAACAGTCGTAAATCGGTCGGGTATCGAGCAGCACCCGCCCCACGCCCAGGTCTTGGAGCATCTGATTCAAGGCTTTAGCAGGCTCAGGCCTAAACCAATTCAGGTGGCGCACCTCCACCGACACCGGCACCCTCTGTACCGGCCAGCCCTGCAAAAAGGTGCTCAGATCCGCCAGGGCTGCCGGGCTATAGGTGGGGGGTAACTGCACAAAGGTCGGTCCTAACCGATCACCCCAGGAGGCCATCAAGTCTAAAAACTTCAGCACGGCAGGTAAATGGGGCAGAAGCGGCCCTTGGTGGGAGTAGACTCGGGGCAACTTCGGGCAAAATCGAAACCCTTTCGGCACCTGCTCTGCCCACCGTTTCACCGTGGCTTGATCGGGGATGGAATAAAAGGTGGTGTTGCCCTCCACTGCGGTGAGCCGCTCCCCATAGAGCCGCAAAAACTTGCCCGGAGAAGATTGAGCCGGATAAAAGTCCCCCACCCAGCCTGGAAAAGCCCAAACCGCACAGCCGAGATACAGCATCCTTAAGACCCCCAGAAACCGTGGGAAAAGTGTAACAATTAGTTTGCAATAGCTTGTTTCAATGGCCCGCGATCGCCCATGGCTTTTATCCATATCCCCAAACCCTGGCAACTGCCTGAGTCCCGCGCGACCCCCGAAGCTGCCTTTTGGAATCGCCGCAAATTCATCAAGACCCTGGTCGGGGCTGGGATTGGCGCTTCCGCCACTGCCCTCACCGCCTGTGGCTCGGGGGGCAAGGGGGGCAGTGACATCGACCCTGGCCTGGAGAAAACCCTGGGGCGATCGCTCAACAACTTCACCCCCAACCCTGATTTCCAGGATGCGGGCCGCCCGATCACCGAGCAGGTCTATGCCAGCCGCTACAACAATTACTACGAGTTCGGCGGCACCAAAAATATCTGGCAAGCGGCCCAAAAACTGCCCACGGATCCCTGGACCCTAGAGGTGGGTGGGCTGGTCAAAAATCCCCGCAAATACGACCTCGATGATCTGACCCGCCGCTTTCCCCTAGAGGAACGGGTCTATCGGTTCCGCTGTGTCGAAGCCTGGGCCATGGTGGTGCCCTGGCTGGGTTTCCCCATGGCCGCCTTGATGGCCGACGTAGAGCCCACCAGTGCGGCCAAGTTTGCGCGGTTTACCACCTTCTTTGATGACCAAATCACCCCCGGCCCCGCCTGGGAATTTGCCTTGAATCTGCCCTGGCCCTATGTGGAAGGGCTCACCATCGAAGAGATGGCCAATGACTTGGCCTTTTTTGCGGTGGGGCTTTACGGACGCACCCTACCCAAACAACATGGCGCGCCCATCCGCATGGTGGTGCCTTGGAAATATGGGTTCAAGGGTGGTAAATCCATCGTCAAGATCGAGTTCCTAGCGGAGCAACCCACCACCTACTGGAACGTGATTGCCCCTAACGAGTACAAGTTTGAGGCCAATGTGGAACCGGATGTCCCCCATCCCCGCTGGTCCCAAGCCACTGAGCGCATCGTCGGCTCTGGCACCAACCCCTTTAATTGGGAGCGGCAGGATACGTTGATTTACAACGGCTATGGCGACTATGTCGCGGATCTATATGCCTAATCCCGCCCCTCAATCCCGTGCCCCAGAACGGTACAATGGGGCCTCTTATCGAGACGGGATCGAACGGGTGTTTTCGCCACTGGAGTTGTTATGGGCCTTGATTGGCCTGGTTCTAACCATTGGAGCCACTTGGTTAGAAGCCTTTGTGGTCTTCATCGATACCCCCTGGACATCGGATGCGGTCAGCTTGCAGCTCTATTCCCTGAAGGTGAGTTTCCAGGTGGGAGCCGTGTTGCTCACCGCTTGTCTCGGGGGGGCACGGGCCGGGGCCATGGCCCAGATTGCTTACCTGACCCTGGGGCTATTTTTGTTGCCGACCGTGGGGCTACCGGTCTTTACCCAAGGGGGTGGGCTCGACTACGTGCGAGAACCCAGCTTTGGCTATCTGCTGGGATTTATCCCAGGGGCCTGGATGTGCGGGCGATTGGCCTTTCAAGAGTCCCCTAAACTGGAAACATTGGCGTACAGTTGCCTATGGGGCTTGGGAATCATCCATGTCTGTGGGCTGGTTTACTTGGTTATCGCCAGCCTTGGGGGCTGGTTAAAAGCTGGGATTGAACCCTTCTGGACCTTGGTCCTGGCCTACACGGTCTTACCCTTACCGGGTCAATTGATTGGGATCTGCGCCGTGGCTGTGATGGCTTTCGGGACGCGCCGTCTATTATTTTACTGAGGCCATGGGTTTTACTGAGGCTATGCGGCTCAAAAATCGACTGTTTTGGGGATTGGCGATCGCGGGTTTGATCCTCGATCAGCTCACGAAGCTGTGGGTGGTCAAAACCTTTGAACTCTACGACACCATTCCGTTGTGGCCAGAGGTTTTTCACTTCACCTATGTCACGAACAAGGGAGCCGCCTTCAGCCTCTTTAGCGAGAATGGCGAATGGTTGCGATGGCTATCGCTCTTAGTGAGCGGAGCCTTGATGGTCGTGGGGGCTGCCGTCAAGTTGGCCAATCGCTGGGAGCAAGCGGGTTACGGATTCATCCTGGCCGGAGCCTTAGGGAACGGCATCGATCGCTTCTTAAATGGCGAAGTGGTTGACTTCCTGGACTTTCGACTGATTCAGTTTCCGGTATTTAATGTGGCGGATGTCTGTATCAATATCGGCATTGTTTGCTTGCTGTGGGCTGCCTTTCAATCGCCCAAAAATGGGAAAGAAAATAACGGCAGCAAAAAGATTCAATCCTGAGGGTATTACGCAGCAATTCTCATTTTGGAGATTTTCCGTTAGCCCTGAGCTTGGCGTGGGCTTCCTTCCCGCAGGGAATAGGGTGAATGGGCTTTCCCCTTTGGGGACGTTTCACGTATGGCCCAAGGGGCATGGCTAACGCTAAGGGCGTAGTCTACCTGCAAGGCATACGAAAAGCTCAGCCCGAGCGGCGAATTCAGAACCCGCAAAGCCATGCTGAGAATTGCTGGTATTAGCTTCAATGGCTTCTTATTGCTCGATCGAGTCAAAGATATTATCCAGCAATAGGAAGAAGTTGAAAGGAGCCGTCAGAGGCTGCAGGATCCGGGCAATGTTATCCACCACATTCAGATAACCCCGCTCCGGTACGACAATCACATCCCCATCCTGAATCGCAGTCGTATCCTCAAAACGACTTAAATCAATTGATTGTCCCTCGACTTGACCGGTATCTCCCAACCGGATCAGCGCCACTTGGCTGAGGTTGGCGTCGTCGTTGTGGCCACCGGCGACGGCGATCGCCGTTAAGACATTGCTCTCTGGAGAAATTTGCACCTCACCAGGGTTGTTAACTTCGCCAATCACCCGTACCCGTACCAACGCAGGGGCCAGGCTAGAGCGAGCGACCAGCTGCGGGTCGATTTCAGAGTTTTCGGGCGCGGTCGGCACAAACACAATGTCCCCATCCTGCAGCAGGATATCTTCCCCCCCAGTTCCCTGAAAGATTGACTCCCAGAGGTTGACGGTGAGCGTCGTTTGACGCCCCCCAGGCAGTTGTCGTTGCACTGTGATGTTGCGCAGATCAGCATTGCGACGCACCCCAGCGGCACTGCCCAGGGCGGTGCTGAGGGTGGGGGCAGTGGAGGCGGAGCTGAGTTGGGAGTTATTGCCTACTCGAGTATTGACCGTCGTGAGGCTGTTCAGCTGTACAGGGCCAGGGCGGTAGACTTCGCCACCGACGGTGACGACCACGGGCCGTAGGACTGACAGGTTGAGTTCGACCACGGGGTCGATCAGGTAAACCCTTAAGCGACGGGTGATGTCGGCCTGTAGGGCTTCTAGGGTTTGACCGGCGGCCAGCACAGGGCCGATCAGCGGCAGTAGAACGGTTCCGTCGGGAAGAATAACGCGGGTTTGGGTGAACTCAGGGAAGTCAATGACCGCGATCCCGATCTGATCCCCAGGCCCCAATAAATAACTGGACAGACTAGTGCGATCACCCGGCAGTGGCTGCGGCTGTTGGAAGGGGAGCGGCT
>JAQCKL010000154.1 GCA_027592485.1 Cyanobacteriota bacterium | reverse complement strand
TTACCTAAAGCAGATATCTCTGACTCAATCTCAAAAGCCTGATGCTATGCAAGCATCAGGCTTTTGAAACTAAGCAATCTCAGTAATACTGACAATTTTTGCCCCGGTACGGTTAATCCGTTGGATTTGGGGGGTCATCTTACTGGCTGAGACAATATATTCACTGGTGCTGACACGCCGAGGTGAGTCAAACTTGGCACCACTCACCAAGATTTTGAACCGCTTCTCAGTGCCGGAGCCAATCACCGTTGAGGTGGAAGGCTTAATCACATTCGACAAGTTTCCGCCCAAGGCACCGACGAGTTGCGATGCTTTCACGCTGCTATCCACTTGAGCCGCACCTCGATTGAGGGTAAAGATCCGGTTATACCCAACCTGCTTGGGATTGGCTTCGCTTTGCTCGCCCCGGTAGTAAGGCACCACGTTTTCCCCAAAGGCGGATTGGTACTCGTCGCCATCGATATAAGAGTCAATCTCAGCGTCATAGCCTTCAGCCACGCAGCAAATGATGTGCGTTGATACTTCTTTTTGGTCTTGGGGCGCACGACCGAGTAAATGAAGGAAATTTAATTCCACAAAACGATAGGGTGCGCAAGATTCGAAGTAGCGGGAGCGATAAAAATCAGACTTAGCAACAGCCCGTACAAATTCACGAACACTAATGGATCGATCCCCTAATTGGGACTCCGCGGTGGTGAGTCGCTCACTGTCCATCACATGAGGGTTACCCAAAACCTGCTTGTACACAGCACGAACGATGACTTGGACGTCTTCTGGGCTGCTAGTTGGCCATAGCTCAAGCATGGGGATTCAATCTCCTACAACTAAATAAAAAACAGATCGAAAAGCTGGTGTTAACCTCAGCTCAATAACACTTCGATATTGAAGCAAGAACCTCCAATACAAGAAGAGTTAGACAAAGTTGTCAACCAGTTTGCGCTCGGGGGATAAGTATCATCCACCTACACAGCGGTAATGCTGGCAATCACACCGCCCTGACGATGAATTCGCTTATAGGCTTCGGAAAGCTGATTGAACGGCACCAGATAAACCTGGTTAGAGCGCCGGAACTGGGAAACTTTTTTAAGGGTTTTGGCCCGGTAACCCGTCACTTCAATTCGGTAAACCTTGCCCTGATCGCTGGCACCAATTCCGTGGCGCTGACGGGCCACCCCAGCTGGATTGCGGAATGTAGCGCCAGCACTTGCTGGGGAAACCACAGGGGTCGGGGTTTTTTGAATAACGAGGGCGTTGAGACGAGGGGTCTTGCCTGCCAAGTCCGCCTTGAGGCTGCTGCTAGAAGCGCCACGCACCATTTGGAACAGATGGGTAAACTGCACCATGCTCTGACACGCTTCTGTTTTGTAGCCCCGAATATAGGGCACAAAGTTTTCGCCGAAGGTGGTTTGGTATTCGTCACTATTGAGATAAGCGTCGATCTCTGCTTCAAACCCTTCCGTATCTAGAATGGTGCTGTGCATCCGCATTTCTTCGAGGTCTAAGGGTGTCCGCCCCAAAAGATGTCGGAAGTTCAACTCAATTGCGCGATAACGAGGGCAACTGGTGAAAAAGCGAGTGCGATAGAGGTCTGACTTGGCGACAGCGCGAACAAACTCACGAACACTCAGCTCTCCCCGCTTGAATTGAGATTCAGGGACAGCCAGACGCTCACTTTCCATCACATAAGCGTTACCCAAGACTTGGCGATAAACAGCACGAATGTAGGATTCGGCCTCTTCATCGGAACGACCGGGTACCCATTCTACGGGCGGAGTCTCATCAAATAGGCTGACTCCTAGTCTTGATGCAGGTCCAAAAGGCATTCAAATACTCCTGGCTAACGGCAGAGGTTAAGCAATACTACAAAACGCTAAATGCTGCGGGTAGAAGCCACAAGCCCCATGAAGGCTTATTGGCAGCTAAAAGCACGCCCCGGATTCCACTTCGGTCAAGACCTTAACTAAGTCTCAAATAGGGATTTATACGGTTTGTTATGAACAATCTTCTAACAGCGCTGACGATCTTCATTAGAAGAGTTCATCAATATTTACGTTTAGGTCTTAATGCTGGCAGTTCAAGCTGCATTCAGACGGATCGAGCAAGGTCTTGCAACTCGCTAGAAGGGCCTAATTACCTGAGGTCAGGCACTGCAGATAGATGTCGTTCTTCATGTCAAAGTTTATCAAAATTTACATTGCTGCCCGTAACTGGCAACTGATCGCCAATGGTGCCCGTTTTAGGAGCTGCTGCGTTCCCATAACTTGTACGGCATTAGAGTTAACTTAAGGTTCTAGAAAGTGGACTAGCTAGTATTAGATTTAGAAGCCACCCTATCTTTGCTGAGTCAATTCGATGTCTCGGAGCCATTCACGACGTAACGCCAACCCAGACTTTCGTCGCCGCCCCCAGTTTCCGGCCCCACCTATTGAGGAATTAGAGCATCAGTTGTGGCAATGGCTCAGCCCAGTCAGTTTTAAACCTTTGAAATGTGAGTGTAACACTGACGGTAAGCGGATGCGTAATCGACTCCTAACCTTGTCCGTCATGGTGGCAGTCGTTTTGAGCCTGGTTTATCGCCAAATCAGTGGTCTAAGTGAACTGTTGCGGGTCTTGACCCTCAAAGGTCTTTTGTGGGTGGAGCCATTGTCCGTTAGTGATGTGGTCTTAGGGAAACGACTGCGAAAACTGCCTGTGAAACTATTCACGCAGTTATTAGAACAGGTCAAGACTCAACTGAATGAGCGCCCGCATGGTTCTGTGCTCTGCGGTTCATGGCAGGCACTGCAATCTCACTTCACTGCGATTTGGATTGCGGATGGCTCAACACTTGAAGAACTACGCCATCAACTCAAAGCCTTACGCGAGCGTCAGCAAACCGTGTTGGGTGGAAAAATGATGATGGTGGTCGAGTTATTCACCCATCGGCCAATCGCGATGCATTACAGCGAGGATGCTAAGGCTAACGATAAGGTCTTTAGTGATTGGCTACTGCAAACCTTGCCCCAAGACGGCTTATTAGTTTTTGACTTAGGCTTTTTCAATTTCCTGTGGTTTAACCAGTTCACTGAAAAGGGGCGTTACTTCCTGACTCGGCAGCGAGAAAAAACAGCATACAGCCGTCAGCGAATCTTGAGCCGAGGGGAGCGCTACTGTGACGAAATCATTGAGATGGGACAATATCGTTCTCATCCCTGCCGGTATCCTGTGCGGATGGTATCGGTGCTATGGGGTAACACTTGGTACCGCTATCTGACCAATGTGCTCGACCCCGAGCAACTTACAGCCCAACAGGTGTGTGACCTCTATCGAAGGCGTTGGCGGATTGAGGATGCTTTTTTTGTCACCAAACGTCTGTTGGGGCTAGCTTATGTATGGGTGGGAGATACCAATGGCATTCAGATTCAGATTGTTGCCACTTGGATTTTTTATGCTGTCCTCAACGACCTGTGTGCCCAGGTAGCGATTGCCTTGCGTCAGCCGTTAGAAGTCATTTCTATCGAGATGGTCTTTAGGGGGCTCTACCACTACAGTCGGGCTCGATTGCGCGATGAGACGACTGAGTTAATTTCCTTTTACTGTGAGCAGCATAAGCGACTGGGACTACTCAAAGCCAAACGAAAACGGCTGCGGCAGCGAGAGCAACAGTGGATTGCCATTTGGGGTGGAATCCCAGGATGCAACCCATGAGTCTCGATATACTCCGCTTAAGTTAACTCCAATGCTTGTACGGGCACCAGTACGGGCAAAAGCGACTACCCTCGATCCAACCCAATGACAGAGATCTTACTGGCGCGATCCCTTGAGTCGACACCCGACCCCGCCCCACTCCTGCAAACTCTTTTGCGCCACATCTTGAGGACTAAACATCACCTTTTCCACAGTCTGCCATTCCCCCACCATCAAAGCCTCAAACCGCTCCTCCTGCTCCCTAGGCCCGCCATTGGTGATGTAGTACTGGCAACCATCCTGGCCCTCCACAAACTCCCCATTAAAGAAGTTATACAGCGTATCCTGGGCGAGCTGCTCCCGTCTCACCACTAGACCTGCCACCATCAGATCCTGGGCCGCGGTCTCCTCCAGTCCGTATTGCAACGTCAGCTTCGCCGCCATCGTATTCGTGGTCATGCAAGGCACTAGTTCTGCCATCTCCACCGCATCTTTCAGAGCCTCGCCGCTGTCATTTACAATGACCACCCCATGACCGACAAACAACAAGCCCATATCCAAATGAAATTGCCCTGGCTGCTCCACCGCAATTACTTGACTGATGCTGTCTAGGCCCAAATCTTCGCAGATGATTTGCCTCACATCGTCATCATTGAGTTGATAGAGGTGAGCCGTCACCCCGATCGCATCCTTGCCGACCAAGATTACGGAGTTACCGGTCGCATCTTCCCCCGTGATCATATTGCCGCCTTCGATGTAGGCTCTGATATGACGGACCTTTTGCCCCTGGGATTGCGCCGCCAGTTCCCGTTCTATCCCGGATTCCAAGACATTCACCCTGATCCCCAAGGGAATCCATAGGTGATCGTCCCGCAGGGCCTCACTCAAGGTGTCTGGGGCGAGCTGTCCTTGCCACCGGTGTCTGCGGCTCTCGACCATCGCCCATTCAAGCAATGGTTGCTCAAATCGAGTCAGCACAGCCACCTGGCCATTTTCTAAATATTCCACACTGTCCTCTGCCCATTTCGCCACCGGGGTTTGGCTAATTGTCAGGGTGTAATCAAGGGCCTGGTAGTCGTCCTTTTTGAGCTCTTTTTCAACGGTTGCCTGGCTGTTGCCATGGGTTAGGATTTCTAGGCGCAATCCGAGTGTTTGGGCTGTCTGAGCAAAAAACTGCAGGTGCGCCATTTCGATCTCGGCGTGGGGTTTGCTTTGGCTTTGCCTGTAATTCATATGCAAAACCTGCGTCCGGCCCCTGGGGGTCTTGGGGTGGGGGCGTACACCACCGGCATCTGCAGCTGGGAGCATTTGCCTGATTTTTGCCTTGATTCGCTCGGTGGCTTCAGCGGCAGTACTCCCTGCTATTTCCCGAAGCTGGGTATGCAGCGCTTCCAGCGACTGCTCTTGAGGGTTGCCAGTGGTGTGTCTATTGAACATGTTGGTTGTCGGTTGCCGAACCTGGAGTTCATTTCCCAGTGATTCCAGTTCTCTGTAGATTAGCGTCTGCAACGTGGCTAAAGATCTTACCTGCTGTAAAAACATAAAAATACGTAGCTGACGGGGAGCAGGCCCATCCATCAGACCCTATTTTGGGGACGGATCTAGTCGGTCGGTGCGGTGGCGGTATCAGTGCAGCGATTGTCGATTTTTTTCCCGTCAATCCAAGGCACTCCTTGTCCGGAGAATATCAAACGTTCCTTGCCCAACTACCGACTTTGGCCTTCTCCCCAGCGTGGGATTTACCTAAATGGGGCGATATCTTTTCCGACCATTGCCTATTTATTCATCCAGTTGACGATGCTGAAGAGATATGGCTCTACCGATCCCATTATGCAAATGTTCGCTGAGAACATCTTGACAGGTTGCAAATGCTTGAAACCCTTGATTTCTCGATCATTCAGTATGACTTAGCATACTGAGTCCCGGAGAGCCAGAGATATCCTTTCTTCAGCGGGTAAAAGACGTTTTAATTCTCTATTGCCAATTGGCTAGTATTGCTAAGACGCTAACCGCTGCTAAAGATATTCTTGACATTGTGGCAGGGCCGCGTAACTACTGCACCAAACAGCAGTCAAATGATAAGCTAATCGTTATTCAAATTTCCAGGCTGATCCCCTTTTAGCAAGGGATTTAGAGCGATCATCATGCATTTCAAATGCACGACAGCTTAAAATCGCCACATCTTAGATAAAGTCCTTTGGGACAGAGTGGACAGACCGATATATGGCCACAATGCGATTTGATATGGACACGGAGCTACAGACGAGTGACATCGTTCAATCCAAATGAGCCACCCCCATCCTTGCAGGATCTGTCTGAGCGGTTGAATAGCCTCAACCTAAAGACTCGGGTTTTGGCGATGCTTGAGTTACAAAAGAAGTCGATGCCGGCCCAAGCTGCCTACCCACTCGTGCAGCGAGCTCTCCAGGACAAAGCGGAGCGAGTGCGAGGCATGGCGGTGTTTTCGCTGGGCATCAAGCCTGTCCGCGAAAGTTTGCCACAGTTAATCTATATCCTAGAATCTGACCCAGACTACAACGTGCGCGCCATCGCCGCTGGAGCTCTGGGCGATCTGGGCGATCGCCGAGCGATTGGAGCCCTCAGTCATGCCTTTTTTGAAGATACCCACTGGCTGGTGCAATTTAGCACTGCCGTAGCGCTTGGCAATCTAAAGGATCCCCAGGCCATTGGAGTTTTACTAGAAGCCTTGGGTAAAGGAGAGTCCCTACTACAAGAAGCGGCGATTATGGCCCTTGGCGAGATTGGAGCCGATGAGCAAATTCCACGAATATTAGACTTTGTTGCGTCAGAAAATTGGCTGATTCGCAAACGGGTAGCTGAGGCCTTGGGAAATATGCCCACATCCCAAAGCCAGTCAGCCCTAAAGTACCTCAGCTACGATGACAATTCACAGGTTGCTGAAGCGGCAAAACTGGCGCTAACGCATTGGGCTAAATTGCTTTAGCTGGGTGATCAAGTGGTCAAAGCAGGATTCTAAATCAGAAGTATCAGAATCCAATCGCCTTAGGCTGGCTTGCTTAAGACCGACTAAACCCACCACCATGGCATCTAAAGGCACCTGCAACTCCTGATACAACAGTTGCAGGTAGGATAACCCTTCGGCGCTGGTGTAGTCGGAGCGCTGACCGGCAATACCATAAGTAACACATCGCAAAAAGTGCCAGAAGTCTCGCCAGCAAGCATCGGCCCGTTCTGCCGGATAGAGACCGCCACCCGGTTGGGTGATGTCTGGGAAAGTCTTGAGTACAGAGCCCCGAGCATCGTCAACAATGGCGCTAACCTGATCGCGCAGGGATCGAGCGACTAATAGCGAGGCTGCCGCTTGAGGGGCTAGGGTTTCGATTTGAGTCAAGTCCTCATCAGTCAGATAACGGCGTTCATCATCCGCCACCTGGAAAAGCTCGATAACCGCCGTTGGATAGCGATCATGCCAGGTGGCAAAACTGACAATACGAGACTTTTGAATGAGTTGTCGTTTTTTTTCGTTGAGAGGCATTTTAGATACGGAATTTCTGAGGAGTCCAATATTTCAATTTGAATAGATAATATTTATTGGATATCTATTTAAGGGCCAATTCAAGGTTGAAGTGCATCACCTACTCAAAACCGCTTGTAGTATGGGATCTGTCACTGAACTCATAAGAGGCTACAAGACCTACCGCTACTGGGGCATACAGAGTTCTCTGCTGGGGCAATGGCCTCAAAGGCTGGCAGCGGTTCTGAGCCAGGTTGATGCACTTCAGATTTGAATCCGCGAAGGCAAGAGATACTGGAGGCATTGAGATCCTGAATGGCGATTTTCTCAACAACAAATATTCAATCGACGGATTGAGATTTTGCATATATTTCTGCCTTCAGCAGTTATCTATGACTAAACATATCCTAATGCACTTAAAATCAGCATGTACACAGCCACTGACCGTGCATTGCACATCTTAATACAGCCATGGAATTGCCGCAGATAGAAAGCAACTTGCAAAACTCGGATTATAACTACCGGATCAAAGCGATCGCTGCGCTCAGAGACTATCCCTCGGATATCGCAACACCATTGCTAACGAAACATATCCTGGATCAGGAGTTTCTGGTTCGGACTTTTGTGGCTAGAGAGTTAGGACATCAGCAAACCTCTGATGCCTTTGCGGGTTTACTGGAACTGATCATGCTTGACAATACCCCCAATGTGCGGGCGGAGGCGGCCAACTCCCTGTCGTTATTTGGCCAAATCTCTACCCCCCACTTACTCCAAAGCTTTGTCAAAGATGACCATTGGTTAGTGCGTACTAGCATTTTGGCAGCGTTAGTCGAGATGGACTGCCCTGAAGTTCTGCTGGAGGTCTGCCTGGTTGCAATTGCAGGGGAAGATATCCCTGTGCAAGAAGCGGCGATCTCGGCATTAGGATCTTTAGCGCATTCCAGCCAAACAGACAACGCCCTCTCTCAGCTCTTGATATTGAAAGATTCAGAGACCACGCACCTGCGCGCCCGTTCAGCCTCAGCACTGCAGCACTTTAAAAGTCCTGCCGCGAAAGCGGCTTTGGCGGAACTGCGGGCAGATCATGACCATACTGTTATTCGAGCCGCCATGGAACCTCTGTTGGAAGAATAATCTAGCCCAGATAGGAATGGTTGCCGGATTGACGAGTCCCCCTGAAATGATCCATTCAACCCGGTCTCTCCGAACATCTTGCTAGGCAAAGCCTCCAAGGACGGCTGAATCATGCAAGGGTGAAAAAGTCTAGAGTTTCGTATTTTTTGTTACATGTGCTAGCATCTATCCTGGCACAATGGGCTGAATCGTAAGAGGTGTTTGCCCAGGATGTTGTTTAAGAAAGAGGCTGCCATGGCTGAAATTCCTAAAGACGGTCAAATGCTTTGGAAGCGAGTTGGAGAGGACCGGGTTCTGCACCTACGCCATAGTCCTGAAGAGCCCTGGCAATACTACGAAGAGTTTCCGGATTATGTTCAGCCGGATCCTCAAAACTTTTCCAAAGGCATTGCCACCTTTATGCGCTTACTCAAACAGGATTGGACGGTCGTTAAGTCATAGTTCTGGCATCGCTCGAATGGGCGATCGCTCCCAAGCGAGACTGGGGGGGCGATCGCCCATGCTGACAAACAGAGCCTTTAAAGGAATCCGGTTGATCTAGGGTTGCCCCTTCAGGGACTGAGGGAACTCAGGCTATCTCGCGTCTTTTTAAGCGTTAACACATTGACCGTATC
>JAQCKL010000153.1 GCA_027592485.1 Cyanobacteriota bacterium | reverse complement strand
TACCACCAAATATCCCTAACATTGTCTGGCAGTTCAGATAGCAGGGGTTTAATATCGGCATCCCAAACGCGATCTTCGGCCAGGGTTGCGGTCAAGGGATACTCCTTATCACAGGCCATCACCGGGCAGAGTTGATAGCGGCGGTTGCGGGTCGAACCCTCTACAATCAGCGCATTCTGAGCAACTAAACGCTGAATATGTTTATTCACCGCCTGGCGAGTGATGCCAAACGCCTGGGCTGTCAGTGCCACTACCGTCTGGGGATGGGCACTGACATGGGCCAAGATAAATTGGCGAATCTGCTCACCGCGTTTACGCAGCTTGACCAACGGTTCCCCCTGGGATGACTGTCAACCTTACCTGATTTGATTGTCAACCTTATGGAATGATTGTCAACCTTATCGGCTATGCATCGTGATTCTGATCGGAGGGCGCAGGTCCCTTCGTCCCTACGGTGGGTGGTTTTGTTGCAATTGGGGGCAGCGACACCACCGCGATCGGGCATCGGGTTGCGGTAGGTTGAGAACGGGTCAAGACGCATGGGCAAACAGTCATGGGCAAGCAAGGGACGACTGCCGCACCGGCGTCTCGGTATTTAGGGAAGCTGAGTGAGCAACTGTTTGAGGGGGCAGGCGATCGCGCTGCTTTTCTCGCCGCCCTCGATCGCCCCCCCGCCTTTGCCCCCACGATCCTGTGGACGCAACCGAAACCAGCAGACATCCCTTCAGAACTCACGCCCCTTGAACCCCTGCCTTGGCAACCAACTTTTGTAGATCGGCTGGCTCTGGGCACTCGACCAGGGCAGCACCCGCTCCATCAATCGGGTCACTTCTACTGCATGGATTTCTCGTCGGTGTTTGCGGCGTCGGTGTTGGGGGCGATCTCTGAACCCGTCGAGTCGGTCTTAGATCTCTGTGCCGCACCGGGGGGCAAGGGACTCTATAGCTGGGTGGCATTGCAACCCAAAACCCTGCTGTGCAATGAGACGGTGCGGAAGCGGGTGAAGATTTTAATTGCGAATCTGAAACGCTGTGGGGCGCAGCAGGCGCGGGTGTTGAGTCTCGACTCGGCGGTGTTGGCGGAGCACTTGCCCAAGGGTCTGGATCTGGTGGTGGTGGATGCCCCTTGCAGTGGTCAGTCGTTGTTGGCGAAGGGGAAAAAGGTGCCGGGTTGTTGCCATCCGGTGACGCTAAAGCGCAATGCCAATCGCCAGAAGCGGATCTTGGCGAACGGAGCCCAGTTGGTACGCCCTGGGGGTTATTTGGCCTATATGACTTGCACCTATGCGCCCCAGGAAAATGAGCAGGTGTGCCAATGGTTGCTGAAGCAGTTTCCGCAGTTTGAGCCGTTGGTGGTGCCGGGTTTAGGGGCGTATCGATCGGAGTTGACGGCGCTGCCCTGTTACCGGCTGTTCCCGCAGTCGGGGTTGGGGGCGGGGGCGTTTGCGATGGTGTTGCGGAATACTGAGGTGGGTCAGGGGCAAGAGCTGGATCGGGCGTTTCTAGACAGCCACGGGTATGCGTTGACCTGAGTTAAAACCTTTACGGTCAACCTGAATACGGGATCAGGAAAACTGGCCAAAACGTCCCCTCTTGGGAGGGGTGGCCGTAGGCCGGGGGTGGGTGAGTCGTGGGTTTCGCTCCGCTCTACCCACGCTACGCCACTGACCGTAAGCCTATCTATGTCGTAAAGCTGAGCGGGTACAGGATTCAGTGACAGCAGGGGTGATAACGGCGCTATGGTCTGGACCGTCCTAGCCTTCAAACGGTATCTGGATCAACCCCCAAGGCCCGCAGCTTGGCAGCGAGGATTTCATTACGCTCCTCAGGGGTCGGCACCAACTGCCTCTCAGCGTTGAAAAAGCGGAGCTGATTTTGGTGGATACCTAGATAGAGCCCTAACTGCTGACTCCAGCGCCACCCCTGCTCAGTCAGGGGAATCGGCTGATAGGTGCCATCCACCAGATGGAAGCCCTCAAACTCTAGGCTGTGGGGGTCAAACCAAAAATAATCGGGGGTGCGGAAGATGTCTTGGTAGATCTGCTTTTTGAGCTCCCGGTCGATTTTAGCCGTAGAGTCGGACAGCAGCTCCACAATTAGATTGGGATATTTGCCCCCTTCCTCCCACACCGTCCAGCTCTTGCGGGGGCGCTTTTCTGTGTCTAGCACCACGAAAAAGTCCGGTCCTCTGAAATCCTCTGACTTTAATTTACGGGCACTGTAATAGA
The DNA here is from genome assembly GCA_027592485.1 of Cyanobacteriota bacterium. Lineage (GTDB taxonomy): Bacteria > Cyanobacteriota > Cyanobacteriia > Phormidesmidales > Phormidesmidaceae > PCC-6406. The sequence goes on along the minus strand of JAQCKL010000153.1, from coordinate 6,691 downwards.
CCGTGAGGTTGCCAGCCGAAAAGTAATCCGTGCGATCTTTCCACAGCCAGTCCAGACACTTCAAGAGCAGGATGAGTTGTTGCAGGTGCTGGTAACTTTCCAAGGGGGGCTCGTCGCTGTAGAGGTCACCCGGAGGCGGCAAAATTATACCGTTGGCGGATGCCTGTTCTGGCTGCGGTGGCAGGGTTTCTGTGGTGAGTGCAGACATGGGCGAACCAGCGCGGTGTGTTTAGTGTAGCAAGGCCCCTAGGGGCGACGGTGGGGTCAGCGCCTCTCCTGGGGAGAAGCAAAGCCTAAAACCTTGCAGGGCGCTGACCGGCGCAAGCAGGATTTAGATCACTGCTTCCGTAGCGTTGACCGTCACGACCAAGTCATTGAAGTCGAAGTCCGTTAGGTCTTCAAACCGCCAGACATTGCCGTCCCGCTCGATCCGCCCCAGGCTGGTGAAGGCATCATCGATGGTGGCCAGGTTGTTATAGTCGCCATCGATCGCCATCGCCGGTGCATAGTACGAACCCCCAGCTAAGGTGATGGTGCGATCGCTCACTTCCCGATTCCCCACCCTTAAGATCGGGTCATCGATCAGCAGATCCGCCACCGCCGTTTCATAACCGGCCTCACCGGGCAACAACCGCTGACCGTTCCAGGTAATGCCTCCCTGGGCATCGGTCTGGTAGAACTGCAGCAGGTTGTCGAAGGCCGCTTCCCGAGCCAGGGTGAGACTGGCTTCCACCCTGCTGTCGAAGCCAGTGAGATCCCACAGTTCAGCTAGGGGGGCAGGTTGTGGATCAGCGGTTTGTGGACCAGAGAATTGCGGGTCAGAGAAAAGCGCTGGTGGGGTGGTTGTATCCCCAGGGACGCCACCCGCCAAGCTGTTCAGCCCATTGCCCACCGTTGAGCGTGGCTGGCTAGTAGCGCGGCCATCCCCCGTGGCCCGATTGCGGATGGCATTGAGCACCACGTTATCAATCAACAGACCCGAATCCACCGAGCCATCCTGGACCCCAGCAATACCCAGGGCCAGGGAGACCACCCCCGCCTCAGTGAATTCATAGGTGAAGGTGTTGTAGCCGGTTTGCTGATCAAAGCTGCTGGTATTGAAGCTGACCAAGCTGCTGTAGGTATCCGCCAGTTTGGTGGTCAGACCGGTGTTGATGGTCATAAAGCCAAAGTCGTTATAGACCGGGCTATTGGCGGTTTCATCGGTGAGGTAGTTCCAATCCACCGTGAGGATGTCCCCGGCTTCTACCGTCATCGGCGTCAGTTGCAGCATCGACCCTTCCACCACATCACCATTACCGAGCAGATCCAGGGTTCCGGCGGCGAGGCGAAGCTGTTCCTCAAGCTGGGCATCGGTGACGGCCCCGTCGCCGGTGGTGATCAGCGCCTGGTAGGTACCTTCGGTGGGGTTGATGCCCCAGGCGGCGGTCTCAATTTGGGCATTTCCCTGGGCGGTCCAATCGGTGAAGTCGCCCGTTTCAAAGCCTAGATTCAACGCTGGATCCGCTAGGGGGGTGACCTGGAGGTTGTCGATCAGTAAACCCGAGTCGCCGCCGCCGTCACGGGCATCGACCACGCCGATCCCCAGGGTGTAGGTGCCCGCGTCGTTAAAGACGTAGCGATAGGTGCCGTAGCCACTGTGTTGGTTAAAGGCACCGCCCGCCAAGGACGTAAAGCTCCCGAAGGTGTCGGTCAGCTCGGTCTTAAAGCCGTTGCTGAGGGCGACAAAACCGAAGTCATTGAAGTTGGGGCTAGGGGTGACTTCGTCGGTGAGGAAGTTCCAATCGAAGGTGAGCACATCCCCAGCGTTGACGGTGAGCGGGTCTAACTTCAGGGCCGAGCCTTCGATCGCTGCCCCATTACCGAAGATATTCAGCGCGTTGGGCGCTAGGTCTAAGAAGGTGGCCACATTGGCGGCAGACACAGCCCCGTTGGCGGCGCTGGTGGTGATCAACGCCTGGTAGGTGCCATCCATGGGATTGACGCCGATGGCGCTGGTGTCGACGCTGCCATCACCCTGGACTTGCCAGCCGGAAAAGTCCCCGGTTTCAAAGCTGAAGTTGGGGCCACTGTTGGTGGGAATGATACGGTTGCCGAAGTTAATGCCGGTGACCACATCCCCTGGGTTGAGGGTGACGGTGTGGGTGCCCGGTGCGTTGGCAGCAGGGACGAGGGTCCAGCCCATATCCTCAAACATGCCTCGGGCGATCGCCCCCGGATCATGAATCGCTTCAGCCATGCCGATTTGAGGCGTCATGAGCGAGTTGGGATCACCAGCCCCATAGGTAACTTCGTCGAGATGAGAAAAACTAGATCCCGACTCCCAGTTGTTTGGCGCATAAAGTTTAGGGGCCAATCCATTGTTGGCCTCAACCGCGTTCTCGCCGATGAAAAAGAGATTGTCGCTGACGAGCTGCTGGCCTAGGGCAACAGATGGAACGGGAAAATCAGTAATTGATTGCCCGAAACCATTCATCACATTGCGGCTATAGACGATGGGGATACCGTCACTAAATGCTGAACTGCCGAGTCCGGTAGCGGTGTCATAGCTCATCCCGCCCACAAACCCTAATCCGTGTCCGAGTTCATGGAGCACGACGCTAACGAAGTCATATTTGCCCGCTGGGGTTTGACCATCGGTGCCGAAGTACCAATTGCCAAATTCTTGATTGAAACGGGCAGATATATCAGGTTGGCTGGGATCAATATCTGTATTCGCCAGCTTGTTAGCGATCGCGATGGGATAATAGGTTTCTGCAAGAGGCGCGTTTTCAAAATTCTTAGCTGCATTGACTGGTCCTGCCGAACCCAACACCCCTTGTCCTAGCGTCTCCCAAGTTGCATTGACCTCAATCGGTACAGTGGAGCTAATTTGGGTTTCCCAAATATCAACAGCATATTCAAAGGCGGCTTGGGCCTCTGGGGTAAAGCCGTTGTAAGTGACGTTAATGTCAGCGGTTTGAACATTGTTGAGTAGTGCTGACTGCGTTTGGCTAGAGGGTGCCACTTGGGTAAAGGCATTGGTCGGATCAGCTCGCAACATGACTGATTGTCCCGGCAAGAATGTCGGATTTGACGTAGGCGCAATCCCCATCGGGTAGGTTTGCTCCCAGTCCGGTTGCAGCACCGACGCCACCATGTAGGTGTCCGGAGCTAAACCTAAGAATGCATAATTGCCCGCGCTGTCGGTGATGGTGGACTGCTCCCCAAGGTCGAGTTCACCATTTTGGTTGGCATCTAAATAGACCTGCCAGCCCGCCAGTCCTAGCTCATCGCTATCCCACACCTTGTCACCATCAAGGTCGTGCCACTGACTGCCGTAGATGTCTCCCGTCAGGTCCGCATTCAAGGCATTGAAGGCATTGAGGCGACCACCGCTGACGACCCATCCTTGGGCGGAGGCGATCGGATCCACGGTGTCTAACAGTCGGGCTCTGACTTCCGCTGGGGAAAGGGACGGATCCTGAGCCAGGATCAGCGCCGCCGCGCCCGCCACATGGGGGGCCGCCATGGAGGTGCCATTCAAGGCTTGGTAACCGCCACCGGGCACTGTGCTCCAGATATCCACACCAGGGGCCAGCAGGTCCACGGAGGTGGGGCCGTAGTTAGAAAAAACACCAAACTGGTCGATGTGGTTACTGGCGGCCACTGACACAATATTGTCGAGGTCGTAGCTGTCGGGATAGTGGGGGAAAAGGTCGTTGTTGTCGCCAATGCTATCGGCACCGCCGTTACCGGCTGACGCCACAAACACCTGGCCAGCCTGACCCGCAGCGGCGATCGCGTCATACAGGGCCTGATTGTAAGGCCCCCCGCCCCAACTGTTGTTGGTGATGTCGGCCCCCATCATCGTGGCGTATTCGATCGCCCGAATCGCCGCAAAAGAATTGGTGTTCCCATTGGCATCAAAGATCTTCAGGGCCATGATTTTGGCCTCGGGGGCAACCCCAACCACCCCAATACCGTTGTTGGCCTCGGCGGCGATGGTGCCCGCCACATGGGTGCCGTGACCTTCGTCATCATAGGGATCGGCATCGTTATTGATGAAGTCGTAGCCGATCGCGTCATCAATGTAGCCGTTGCCATCATCATCAATGCCGTTGCCAAAAATTTCGCCGGTGTTAAACCAAAGGTTGTCGTCTAGGTCGGGGTGGGTGTAGTCCACGCCGCTATCAATTACCCCAACCACAACGTCCGTACCGAGGGACAGGTCCCAGGCTTCCGGGGCATCAATGTCGGCATCAAAGAAGCCGCCGGTTTGACCGGTGTTATTCAGGCCCCACAATGCCTCCAGCCCCGGATCGTTGGGGATAGCGCTGGGGCTAACTGCGGGGCTGGTGGTCTTTTCGAGCTTGATGGTGTAGTTGGGCTGGATGTATTCGATGCTGGGGTGATCTTTGTAAGCGGCGATCGCCTCAGCAACGGACATGCCCTGGATCTGCCACAGTTGGCTACCCATGGTTTGGGTGGTGGCGGCGAGGGTAGCCTGCATGGCGGATTGCAGGCCACTGGCGACAAAGCTTTGCAGTCCTGGACCCAGATCGGATTTGAATTTGATGATGATTTCGCCGTCGGTGTAGTCCTGGCTGGGGAGACCGGGCGGCGGGGTCGGGATTTGGGGCGGCGGGGCAAAGCCGCCGACTAGGGAGAGGGCGGGAGTCGTGTTGTCTTGGACCTTGGGGGCAATGGTCATGGGATAAACCTCTGAATGGAAAACAATGGTTTTCACGTCCAAGGAGGTCTATTGCTGGGGGGAGAGGACTTATTCAGTTTTGACCCGAGATCGCCTCCTGCCGCACGTTGTAGACCAGCAAGCTCAGCATCACAGCCCATTGCCAATCAAAATAAACGGAGCCCAATAGTAGGGGTGACTGTAGCCGGGTAGGGCGTCAGCCCCCAAGGCACGGCCATCTTCAGCGGTGGGCCGCGCGATCGCCCGCACCGTCCCTTCACCCCCCACTAATGCCAGGTCATCGGCAATCAACGCCTGCTGGGCTCGCTGCAAGGCTTCGGTTTTGCTATAGCCGTTTTGCAAGGCCAGATAAAAGGCATCCATCAATGCTTGGGTGCCGCCATCACTCACGGTCCAGAGCGAGGCGATCGCCGCCCGCGCCCCCGTCCGCTGGATCTGATAGCCAAACCCCAAAATCTCCTCCCCCGTACCCAACTCCGGCCCGCTCACCGCCGTCTCGCAGGCGCTCAGCACTACCAGGGATGCATTGGGGAGTTGCCATTGGTCGAGGTCGAAGAGGGTGATGCGATCGCCATCCCCCAGCAGAATAAACGAGTCGTTGGGATGGCCGGAGCGGAAGGTGCCGTGGGTGGCCAGGTGAATGATGGTGTGATCTTCCAAACGCGGCTCAATGGCTTGACGGTTGAACCCGGCACTAAAAAACGCCACCGTGCCCGGTAAATTCGTCTGCAAGTTCTCCACTTCTTGCTGGGCAAAGGGCAACCCGTTGAACCAGCGCTGTTCCCCGGCCACATCAATCACCAGAGCTTGGGCGGGGAAAGCTCCGGCGAGAATACTCAGCGGAGCAGCTTCGGCTTGGGAAAAGTCGGTCAAGGAAGCGGCGGTGATGTGGTTGATGGTGAAGCGATCGGTGAGCCATTGGTCGCCGTCGTGCAGCGCGGCGAGGGGAATGTAGCGCAGTGAGCCATCGGCGGCGTAGAGAATGGTTTTGGCTCCGGCTGCTTCTAGATCTGCGACGAGGGGGGCGATCAGCCAGTCGTAGAGCTGCTGGCCGTTGGGGCGGGGGTCGCGGCTGCGGTTGGTGATGTCAGCGCGGAAGGCGGCGATGACGCGGTTCAGTTCCACTCGATCTAAAGGTACGGTGCGGCGGGTGAGGCCGGTGGTGGTGACCAGGACGAGTTCGAGGCGATCGTCGAGGATGAGGGGATAGAGCAGGGCGGCGTTACCGGCTTGCTGGAGGTTGTCTTGCAGTTTGGCGAGTTGGTCGGGGTTGAGGTTTTGGCCACGGGCATTGCGCTGGAGTTGGGCGACTTGTTCTGTGATTTCCCCGCTGGCGAAGAAGGTTTGCAGGTCGGTGTCGGTTTCTAGGGCATCGTAGAAGCGATCCAGAATTTCCTGTTCGGCGGGCCAGAAGGCGATGCCATCTTCGGTTTCGTCGGTGCCGCGCACATTACGCAGTTGGTAGTCGTCGAGTTCTTGCAGTTTCAGCAGGTCGAGGATTTCTTGGGCTTCGAGGACGCGATCGGCTTGCAGCAGCAGTTCGGCGAGGAGGCGGTAGTCGGCGGCGATGGTGTCGGTGAAGGTTTGTTGGAGGTCGGCATCGAGGGTGCGAATTTCGCCCCGGATGGCTTCGCGGATATCGACGCTGGCTTTGAGGAAGGTGATGGCGAGTTCGGGTTGGTCGCGATCGTTGAGGAGTTTGCCGATATTGCTAAGGGTCTGGGCTTCTTCGGCAGGGACACCCAATTCGTTGAAGAGGGTAACTGCTTGACCATATTGCTCTAGGGCGCGCTCGTACTGGCTCAGACTTTCGTAAACACTGCCCAAATTGCCCAGGGCATTCCCTTCTCCCACCCGATCGCCAACCTCGCGGGTGATCTTCAGGCTTTGTTCATAGAAGTCAATGGCGCGTTCGTACTGGCCCAAGTTGTCATATAGCAGTCGCCAATTGCATTAAGACATAAGCTAGAAGCATTTCCCATCTCCGGTGAGTGCCAT
>JAQCKL010000152.1 GCA_027592485.1 Cyanobacteriota bacterium | reverse complement strand
AAAGCCCTAAAAGGGCTGAAGCCCTTGTCGGACATGAAGTCTATACTTTTTCAGCAAGCCCTATCTACAGCAGCAGTCTGGAGAAGCTCAACGGCGATCGCCACATCCAGCCCTCGGATTTGGTTGACGGCTCGCAGCCGGTCCCCAAAGTCGTCGGAATTCAATAGGGTTTGGACGCTCTCTGGGGTAAAACTCATGCCAATTTTAGGGACGCACAACTGCACAACTTTACTATCACGATGGGCGATCGCCCTGGGGGGGCGGTTAGGGCAACGGCCCAACGGTTGACTTAGGGCGTGGCAGCTAAGGATTCAGCCTGGCTGTAGGCCATTTCCCGCACGATATCCCCTTGGGTGAGAATCCCTTGGAGTTGACCCTCCCCATCGACCACCGGTAACCGCCGGATCTTGTGACTGTGCATCAGTTGGGCCGCTTCCCGAATTGATGCAGTCAGGGTGGTGGTGATCACCTTATGGTCAGACATGACTTCCTGAACGGTTTGACCCAGAGCCTTATGGAGTTCTTGGGTGTAGCGGGTCGGATTCTTGAGGTAAATCACGCTGTCTAGCAGCATGATGTAGGCCGGGAGGGGAGCCCCGGTCGCCTGCCACATCAGGTCAGACTCTGACAGGACGCCGCAGAGGGCACCATTGGCATCAACGACGGGAAGACCACTAATGCGATGCTCAGCTAAAAGCTGGATGGCATCTTGGAGAGGAGCCCCAGGCTGAATGGTGATGGGGTCGCGGGTCATGACCTCGGCAACGGTGTTAGCCATGGTGGTTTCCCTCAAATAAGTGAACCGTTTGTAGCGGACCGTGTAGGGCTGACGGCTAATCCCCTGGGTGCCAGCGGGGATAAGTGGCCGAGCCACCGTTAATCCCCGAGCCGGAATACCCCTATTTTAGGAACTCATCTCCCCTTGGAAGGGATTGCTTTCACAGCTCGTTACAGTACTGCTCCAAAATATCGATGCAGCGGGCGATCGCCCCCAAGTGGGCAATTTCGTAACCATGGGTGTTTTGGGTGGGGAACCCAAGACAGGCGGCGCGGGGCACATGGCCAAACTTCATGGCGATGGAGGCATCACTACCAAACCCTTGAATGGCGGCGATTTGGATTGGGATTTGCCGTTGGCTGGCGGCCTGGGAGATCTGCTGATTGAGCATCTCATCGTAGAGACCATAGCTATCTTCCGCCAACAGCACGGGGATCGGCCCCTCCTGGATCGGATATTCCCGCGCTAGGGGACAAATTTCCAGGGCAATCAGGCCCTGGAGGTGGTGGCGCTGACTGAAATACAGGGCTCCCACCGCCCCGACTTCCTCCTTGGCTGAAAAGACCAGATCAATCGGCACCGGGGCTGACTTGAGTCGCTCGGCTAGGGCCAACAAAATGGCAACGGAGGCTTTGTTGTCGAGGGTGTAGCTGGCAATGTAGTCGCCCATGCGAAAGGGGCGCTTGCGGTGTTTACCCACCACCATCCGGGTACCCGGACGAATTCCGGCATCGGCCAAGGTTTCGGGGCTGCACTTGGTCTCCACCCAGGCGGTCTCCCACAGGACGGCCTTGCCCTCCTGCTGCATTTTCTGAGGCGATTCGTGGGAGACATGGCGGGAGCCAAAGGACAAAATGCCACTGATGGTGGCGCGATCGCCCAACAAATCCACCACCCCTTCCCCATAGACCCAAGGAAAAGAGCCCCCCAACCGCCGAATATCCACCCGTCCATGGGCGCTAATGCCTTTGACGAGACCGCCAATTTCATCCTTAATGGGCCGTGATGGCAATGCCCCCGGTATCGGTCTGACCAGGAATGCGGGCAATGATGTTATCGGCTTCATCCTGCCAGTGTTCAACCCCTAGGGTAGTGAGGCGATCCAGCAGGTATTCATTCACCTCTTGCTCAACTCCGCTAGGGGAATGGCAGAGCACGAGATCCGTAATGGTCTCAAATAGGGCATCAAAGGTAGTTGTGTCCATGGGATGCAGTGACGGGATACTCCAAATCCCATCATGATTGGCCCATTCTAGAAATGCGACGATCTGTCAGCGTTTGGTGACGCTGAGCTAGGCATGACGGCGCACTTTGAGCGATTGACTGGCCCAGAACACTAAGCCAAGTAGCCCTAGCAGTGCAGAGGGTTCCGGTACCGACTGGGGATCGGAATCAGCGACAGGGACTGGAGGAGTGACGATTATTACAGGCGGCGCTGGGACTGGAGGAATTTGAACGACGGGCTCAGGTTCAGGCTCGGGCTCGGGCTCAGGTAACCCAACACTGATTTCCCGCTTCACCTTCGTTTTTAAGGCGGTCTCAAAATCGGCAAAGCTACTGGCCGGTTGCACAAAGGCATCTTCGCCGCCGATCACATAGCTCTGGAAGTAGCTATCCAGATTGCCAATATCCGTCAGAATCGGCAGCCCATTAATGGTGATGTTTTTGGCCACTGCGGCATTGCGGGCACCGGTGACCAGGTTTAAGCATTCCGCACTAAAGTCAGAGGTGCCGCAGTAATCCGTGGCCGTCGCATTTTCATTTTGGCGACCATCGCCGGACACATCAATGACTAGGCGATCGCCAATAAAGTCGTTAGTGGTGAGTAGTGAGGCCGCGGCATTGATCGCGCCAGCAATATTAGTGGTGGTGCCGATGCCAGTGAAAAAGCTGCTAGACGGACGGGCTGCGGCTTCGATAGCTGCGGCAAAACTCTCCGCAGAGGCGGCGTCGGTAATGTGAAACCACCCCAGTGAAGCGGCGGGCGTGGTAGACCAATATTGCAGGGTGACGGCAATGCCACTCCCCGAGCCTTCAATCAGGCTAATCAATTCTGGATCACGGAAAGCATTGACATAGCCCTGACGCTGCAAGTTGAATTCGGTGCCGTTGACGCTGGCAGAGGCATCCACCGATAGCACCAACTCAGTGGTGACGAAGGTGGCGGCTGAAGCGGGCAGGGTGGCCAGGGCACTGGTTGCGAGTGTCGCCAGAGCCAGGCTCATCGGACTTGTGGGGCGCATCATGATTTCAGTTCCTAAAGCATGGGTCAGGATGGACATGCTTTATTCGACGATGGCGGTTTATTCGCCGCGCGACGGTTGGTGCAGTGGGAATTGTGGCACCCCCAAGGTCCTCAGATCATGGGGGAACGTGCTAAAGCTCCGTAATGGGTACGGGTTGCGATCGCCCACTGCCCCATACCCTAAGCAGCCCCATCTAAAATCGCCTGCAGCCGTTGCCGAAATTCCCCTTTAGGGTGGCCGCCTTTGACCTCTCCGACGATCGCAAATTCCCCTTCAGGGTCGTCACAGATCAGATAAGTGGGCCAACCCATTTCGCTTTTGTCGGGGTATTGGGCCAGGAGTACCTTGCGATATTGACGATAGGTGGCGGTATCTTGCATCTTGATATCCAAAGTCTAGGCCCAGTTCGGTAGCGACTTTTTGGTCGTAGAAGGCCATTTTGTGGCAAATGCCGCAGTCTTCTGAGGAAAATTTCAACACGGAACGGGCCATAGTGCCTCCTTAGGGACAGGGGGAAAGTAGGACTATTGTCCCTCGTGATGCCCCCTAAGCGGGTACTCCCCCAGAGAGACCACCCCCCTTCAATGCCGCTGCTCCAACTTGAGGCGAAACTGGCCCAGTAGGCAAACACAGCATTAATAGGTCTTTGAAACTTAAGGACGGCGTGTTTCTGCTCATGCTGACAAAATTAGCCCACATTAGCAGCCGATGGGAGCGCCCTCTATGCCTTCGTTCTCTTCTGTCCCAAAAGCAGAACAGGCATATCGCCACTGGCTTGGAACGTTGCCAATAGAAGATAGGGTGCGACGACCAATATTCCCCCAACCGTGGCGATCAGGCCAAGGGCCACGCCCCCCGGAGAGAACTGGTGACGCCAAGCGATCCATAGCCCTGACAGCACCAGAAAACAGGTGAAATCAAAGTTGAATTGACCGGGCCAGGTCATCGCCGCTAGGTCGCCAAAGAACACGGGAATCAGATTCCAGCCTTGGGTCACACCCACAATCAGGGTATAGGCGACGATACCGACAAACATAACGATCAGTAGCGTCCGAAATGCATTCATGGGTGACTTCTTCCTTTGAGAAATGAATAGACAGACCAATAGGGCTCTGATGGGTCGATCCGCATCAGCAGCCTTCCCAGGGGCTAAGGTTGGGGCGAATTTGCGTCCGTTCTGGCAGGCAACCACAGCGGACCCATCGCCAAGAGCAGAACAAAGACGTTGAAAACAGCATTTGAGGGGGTTCCAGACGCGATCGAACCGGCGCTATCCAACCCAAACCAGGCCAGAACACCGGTCAGTACAGAGCGGCGCACCGCCTCGGGTGCTAGGTCATACACCCAGGTGGACAGACACCAAATCATCACACCCCACCCCAACAGAAAGCCGCCGGTCAGCGCAGACAGAAATCGCATATCGGGGGAGGCGTAGGTCTGCAGGCCGTCCAGAGGCCAGCTCAAAAAATCCAGGGTCCATCGGGCCGGTTCCGAGGTTGGCACCATCGTCCCCAAAAAGAAGATCGGCCCAAACGAACCAACCACGATGGCCGTGACTTTGAGCCATAACTTATGAAACGGGTGAGACATGGTTGTGCTCCGATGTTGGTTGGCAGATACCTAGAGCCTGATCAACAGGGGTACGATTTGACGGTTGTAGATTTATCTATCGAGGATGGCCATGGCCTTGCGCCTCAAAAAACGTAGCGACTGCTTCAGTCTAAATCAAAAACGAAGCGAGTGCTACAACTTTTGCTATGGGTAAGACTGAGGACAAGAAGCAGCAGATTACCCAGCAGGTGATTGCCCATCTGCTGAACCAGGGATTGTCGGATAACGGGATTCGCGCCCTGGCTCAGGCGGCTGGGACGAGCGATCGCATGTTGATCTACTACTTCGGTACAAAGGATGCGCTGATCAATGAATCGCTGCAATTCATTTCTGCTGGCATGGCTGAGCAGTTGGATGCGTTGCTCGGCAGCCATCGCCGCACCGCCGCACAGCTTTTGGCGGAAGTCACCACGGCGACCAGTAGCGCCATGTTTTTGCCGATGGTGCAGCTCTGGTTTGAAATTGTAGGCTTGGCAGCCCGTGGCCAAGAACCCTATGCCACCAATGCGGTGATTATCGCGAATAATTGGATTGATTGGATTGAGGCGAAACTAGAGCAGCCGGAACCCGATCAGGCGGCTGAACTCTTTGCCCAGGTGGAGGGGCGATTGCTGTTGAGGGTAATTGGTTATCCCGTGAACTCCGATGACCCATTGGAACCAGCGGATTAGCTAGGCGGTTGCCCTTCATCGTCGGACGCCGAGGCCGGGGGTTGGCGACGCAGCTCAAACCCACGCAGGATAACGTAGGCAATGAGGGCGGTCACGAAGAACACCAGCAGACTCTGTGTACTGGCGCACATGGGGTGCATGGTAGGCCAAAACAATGTCTTGCTTAGGCACGCCCTTTTCGACTAATTGAAGCGCGATCGCATCCTCAGCTCCATCATGTTGAATCCAAATCTTTTCGTCAATAATGTCAAACCTCCTGCTTTTCTGTGCTGTAGACCAGTGAAGGGAGCTGGGGCTTCAGTATTGCTTTAGCAATGGGGTGAATCAGTAGGGATACAATACCGCCTATGGCTAGGGGTGCCCACATGGGGCTGAGAACAAACCCTTAGAACCTGAAACCGGCTAGTACCGGCGCAGGGAAGCTGTTTATCGAGGCGAATTGAATATGCTACGCACAGAGTGGGTTGCTAAGAGACGTGCAGATCGCAACGTCTCCCAGATGCACTATGCCCGCCAAGGGGTGATCACCGAAGAGATCACCTACGTGGCCCAGCGGGAAAACCTGCCCCCCGAGTTGATTCGGGACGAAGTGGCGCGGGGGCGGATGATTATCCCCGCCAACGTCAATCACGAGAATCTAGAACCGATGGCGATCGGCATCGCCAGCACGTGCAAAGTCAACGCCAACATCGGCGCGTCCCCCAACTCCTCCGGCATCGACGAAGAGCTGGATAAGCTGCGGCTGGCGGTCAAATACGGGGCCGACACCGTTATGGACCTCTCCACCGGCGGCGGTAATCTCGACGAGATCCGCACCGCCATCATTCAGGATTCCCCCGTGCCAATCGGGACCGTGCCGATCTACCAGGCCTTAGAGAGCGTCCACGGCAATATCGAAGACCTCACCGCCCAGGACTTTCTGCACATCATCGAGAAGCACGCCCAGCAGGGGGTGGACTACATGACCATCCATGCCGGGATTTTGATCGAGCATTTGCCCCTGGTGCGCGATCGCCTCACGGGCATTGTGTCGCGGGGGGGCGGCATCCTGGCCCGGTGGATGTTGCACCACCACCAGCAGAACCCGCTATACACCCATTTCGACGACATCATCGAAATTTTCAAGCGCTATGACGTGTCCTTTAGCCTGGGGGATTCCCTGCGACCGGGCTGCACCCACGACGCCTCGGATGCGGCCCAACTGGCGGAGCTAAAAACCCTGGGGCAACTCACCCGCCGCGCCTGGGAGCACGATGTGCAGGTGATGGTGGAAGGTCCTGGCCATGTGCCCATGGACCAGATCGAGTTCAATGTGCGTAAACAGATGGAGGAATGCTCGGAAGCGCCCTTCTATGTGCTGGGGCCGCTGGTGACGGACATTGCGCCGGGGTATGACCACATCACCTCGGCCATTGGGGCGGCGATCGCGGGTTGGCACGGCACCGCCATGCTCTGCTATGTGACGCCAAAGGAGCACCTGGGGCTACCGGATGCGGAGGATGTGCGCAATGGGTTGATTGCCTACAAGATTGCGGCCCACGCGGCGGATATTGCCCGCCATCGTCCAGGGGCGCGCGATCGCGATGATGAACTCTCGGCGGCCCGCTACAACTTCGATTGGAATCGTCAGTTTGAGCTATCCCTAGACCCGGAGCGGGCGCGGGAATACCACGATGAAACGCTGCCGGCAGACATCTACAAAACCGCTGAGTTTTGCTCGATGTGTGGACCCAAGTTTTGCCCGATGCAGACGAAGGTGGATGCTGAGGCCCTGACGGAACTGGAGAAGTTCCTCAGTCGGGAGACGGCGGGGACGGCGTAGGCTCACCCGAGGCGGTGAGGGGACAGGTTCCGTTCAGGGGACAGGTTCCTAGGCAGATGATTGGCTGCCCCGGAATGTGCTGCTGAGGAACCTGTCCCCAGCCCTGAATTCCTTGGCGCTGCCTGGGGGCGATCGCCACCCCTGGGGGCTGAGTACACTGGGGCTATGCAATCCGCGCGGGAGTCGCACGATGGCGTTGTCTACACGGCCAACCCTTTTAACAGACACCTGGGTCAAGGCGACCTGGGAGGTGTTTGCGACCACGGTGGCAGATCCCCAATATGAGCAGGGGCGTGGCTATTTTGACCATGGCTACATGAGGGTGGAAATGGCTCCTTTGGGTCCAGGGCATGGGCGGCACAATTCTGTCGTGATGGATGTGGTGGCGCTGTTTGCTACCTTTCGCAATATTCGCCTAGCGAAGCTGATTAATTGCAGTTTCTACAAGGCCGGAGAGCGGGGCTGTCAGCCGGATCTGGCGTTTTACATTGGGCCAACGTTTTTGTTGCCACCCCAGGACAATGCGCCGATTGATGTGAATCGGTTTGGGCCGCCTACGCTGGCGATCGAGGTGGGGGCGAGTTCGTTTAAGGATGATTTGGGGGCGAAGCGACTGCTCTATGAGCGGCTGGGGGTGGCGGAATATTGGGTGGTGGATGTGGCGGAACGGCAGGCGATCGCGTTTGCGGTGGAGGGGGGGCGCAGTGGTGAGGTGGCGGTGTCTGGGGTGCTGCCGGGGTTGGAGGTGGCCCTGGTGGAGGAGGCGCTGCGCCGCTCTGAAACGGAGGACGACACGGCCCTGATGCGCTGGCTGATGGAAACGCTGCGGTAAAGCCAGGTTGCATCTCTCACAAAATTACGGCCACCCAATGCCAATATTGGAAGTCGCCAATCGTAACAGGCTCAACATTTTTCACTCCCTGGCTCTGGTGGGAAGCCACCAAAGGTCTGGAAAGGGGACAGGTTCCTCTACGGCAACCTGTTGGGTCACCAACAATGCCCCAGGAACCTGTTCCCTGACCGGAAAAGGCTTTCCCCTGTTCGAGAGTGTTTAGGTGGGCACTGCCCACCCTACGGCCTGCCTTTAGCCGCGACCTGTCAACAACGAGGCGACGCGTTCATTGAACAAGTCGCCCAGGCTATGGTGCTGCAAAATCAGACTACTTAATCCCACGCTAAACACATACTTCTCAGCTTTTATCTTCTGAGCAGTATTTGTCTTCTTTGTGATCCTGACTTGCTTTTTCATACACCTGACGAAGATTTTCAGACAATATACCATCAAAGTAGTATCGGATTGCTGCTTCGCCCATTCCATAGGTTGCAGCAGCAGCAATTCCTCCACCAGCGACTGATCCAGCACCGGGAGCTATTACATTTAACGCCTTAGCTGATTGTTGTGCTAGAACTCTAAATGCCAAACCTGCTAGTCCATTTCCACCTAGGGAAACAATTATTTTTTGGGCCGTTTTGAAAGAGATATCAGAACCTGCTAAATAGGCAACTAGCATCACCATGACTGACTGTATTGCCAAAAGAATATATAAGTCGGATAAAGGTATAGGGCTCATACCTATTAATCCTGACGCAGCAGTGAAGGCATTAATTATTTTTCGGCTAAGTTTCCGAGATACCCTGTCTAACCGGGTTGCTAACATCAAAAAGATACCAGCTCGAAGTTGAATGCTATCCTCCAGAACATTTAACAGTCGATCTATTTGAAAACGTCCATCAAAATCAATCGTCAGATCTTTATAATCATCTTCATGAATAGTAGAATTTGGCTGACTCCACTCA
>JAQCKL010000151.1 GCA_027592485.1 Cyanobacteriota bacterium | reverse complement strand
CCCAGCACCTCTTCCCCATCGTGGAGGGTGACTTTGCCGATCGCCAGCCCTGGGGGCTCCTGGCCCAAAATAATCCCCAAACCGGCCAAGGGCACCTGCCACACTTCCAGGGCCACCGCAACGCCTCCCTCCGCTACCTTGACCATCGCTGGATACTGGTCATCAATGGACCAGAGCCGGTAAGCCGGAATGGTTTGGGCTTCCCGCTCAAAGGTAGCCCCCACATTGAGCAAATTAGGGTTGAGTGCCAGCCCCCGCATCAATGTGCCATTCACCGCCAATTTAAGGGTTTCGCCCATGCTAAAAAACCGTTAGGTAGGTATTCGTGGATTCTGAAGGCAGGATTCTTAAGGTCTGGTTCTGTAAATCGGGCTCTAACCCCAACGCCTCTAAGGAAATGACGCCGATCAGGGCCTCCTGTCCACCAGGCAAAATCCAACCCTCTATTCATCTTTTCCGAGGGCTCCGGGCGCGCCAATTAAGGTGCGCTGGGGCGAGCAAGTGATCACCATGATCACCAGGGTCAAGATGTAGGGGGCGGCGTTAAACAGGTAGTAGTAGGCGTCAATGCCCACGGATTGAAAGGCGGGGCCGATCGCCTGGGCTCCCCCAAACAGCAGCGACGCCCATAGACATTGCAGCGGGCTCCAGCGGGCAAAAATCACCAGCGCCACCGCCATCAGCCCCTGACCGCTGGAGATGCGCTCAGTCCAGACCCCAGGGAAGTAGAGCGATAGGCAAGCACCACCGATGCCCGCAAAAAAGCTGCCGGCCACGATGCTCAACATCCGCACCTTAAAGGTGGAAATGCCCATGGCCAGAGCGGCTTGGGGGCTGTCTCCCACCGCCCGGATATACAGGCCCCAGCGGGTGGAGCGGAAAAACCATTGCATGATCGGGGCGATCGCTACCCCCATCAAAAAGAGTGGACTCACCTTCAGGGCCGACTGCACCGCTGGATTGCTACTCCAAGCGCCAAACTCAAACGTAAAGAGCTGTGATGCCTGGGGCTGAATAAAGGGCTTACCCAAAAAGAAGGCTAAGCCACTGCCAAAGATAATCATGGCGATCCCCACCGCCACGTCATTGACCCGAGGCTGCTGGGCCAGCCAACCGTGGATAGTCCCTAGGGTCATGCCCGCAAACCCAGCAGCCAACACCCCCAACCAGGGAGCCCAAAAAGAACCGACGGCATCCTGAGTGAGGTAGGAGACCCCATAGGCGCTCATGGCTCCCATCAGCAGGGTCCCTTCTAGGCCCAGGTTGATTTTGCCACTTTTCTCAGTCAGGCATTCCCCCAAACTCACAAACAGAAAGGGGGCGCTTCCCCGCAGGGTACCGGCCAAAATGCCGAGGGGAACGCCCCACCAGCCCAGTGCTTCAGTTGCCATGATGTTGATCCCGTGATGGACAGCAGGGAATGAAAAGAGCAGCGATCACCGCCATTGAAAAGGAATGATTGTCTAGGTAGCCGCCTTTTCCCGAAACCAAGGCAGCCGCCCGTAGAGGGAGTCACTAAATAAGACGCAGAGAAAGACAATGCCTTGGAAGACGAGCACCGTGGCATCAGGGAGATCGTGGGATCGCTGCAAGATGCCGCCACTGGCCAAGATCCCCCCCAGCAAAATCGCGACCAGCACTGTAGCCAAAGGATTATGGCGAGACACAAAGGCCACCAAGATCCCGGCATAGCCGTAGTTAGACACCAGGGAAGCATTGATCCGTTTCTGCACCGCCGCCACCTCGATCATGCCCGCCAGTCCCGCTGCCGATCCCCCCAGAAAACACACCGCCAGGGTGAGCTTGCCCACGGGCAAACCGGCAATGCGGGCCGCTCGAATGTTGCCCCCAGCGGTGCGGGCGGCGAAGCCAAAGGTGGTGCGCTGGATCAGCACGTAGGCAATGATGCAGGCGATCAGTCCATAGAGCAGTCCATAGTGGATGCGACTGCCGGGCAAGTTGCCAATCAGGAGGGAGGGGTCTAATTCCGCCGAAGAGGGCTTGGTGACGAACTCCGCATCCCGCATCGGCCCTTCCACCAGGTGGTTCATCAGGGCGATCGCGATGTAGTTCAGCAGCAAACTGCTGATGGTCTCATTCACGCCCCGGTAGTGGCGCAAGGCTCCCGCCAGGGTAATCCAGAGGCCGCCAGCGACGATCGCCGCCATCGCCATGGCAACCTGAGTGATGGGAGCGGGGAGGGCGGTGCCCAATTGCAGCCCCGCCACGACAGCGGCCAGCCCCCCCATCACCAGCGCCCCCTCATTACCGATGATCACCAACCCCAACCGAGCCGGCAGGGCCGTACAGAGGGCCGTCAGCATCAGCGGGGAAGCCCGAATCAACGTGTTTTGCCAGGCGCTCCAACTGCCAAAGGCAGCCTTATAAATCGAACCATAAACGGCAAAGGGGTTGGCTCCTGCGAAGGCGCAAAACCCCCCAAAGATGACGATGGCGGCGAGCAGCGCGGCGGCAGGTAACGCCACCGCCTCTAACGGACGTCGCCAACGGTAGAACCAATCGGATGGAGCAGCAGCCTGTGCGATCGCCATATGTCGCCTTGTGTGTCGCCTTGTATCTCGTCTTGCATGTCGCCTGGTCAGCCCAGTCCACTTTGAGAATGCAGTTTCGCTCCTCTCCCTAGGGAGGGCCTTGAAAGCTGCTCCACTCTCCCCTCGCCCTCTGGGAGAGGGGCTGGGGGTGAGGGGAACTCCGAATTTCAAGGCAAACGAGGTTTAGTACTCAATGGCGGAATTAACGTTACCCTTCAGGCGTCTCAAAAAGCCGACCTGTTGAGGGTTTTAGCTTTTGAACTTTGCCTTTTGTAGGGCTTGCCCTTCCCGTAGGGTATTCCGCGCAGCGGTACTAGCCTTCGATATTGCCGAGAACCCCTTCAATCAGGTAGTCCATTTTTTCCAGCTCAATGTTGTCCTGCTTGTAGCCTTCGCCCTCAGGGACAACGACATCCCCGGTGTTGCTCTTGAGCCCGCCGGTGTAAATAATCAAATCCCCAGCGATCAGCTGTTCTTTAGCCGCATCTGCCGCTGCCTTGGCTTCATCAGATACCGCTGGACCATAGTCAGACAGCTTACAGAATTTGTCGGCCAAGCCCCCCCGCAGAATGTGGGGGATATCCCCAGCCATCAGGGTTTTACCCTCCATAAACTGCTCGCCCAAGCTGGTGTAGATACTGACCCAGTCCCACTCCGCGCCGGTCAAATACCCTTTGGGGGCCAAAGGAGCTTGGTTGGCGTGGTATCCCGTGCAGAAAATGCCGCGCTTTTCAGCGGTTTCCATCACCACCTTGGGGCTATCCACGTGGCAGGTGACCACATCAATACCCTGATCCGCCATGCTGTTGGTGGCTTCTGCCTCTTTGACGGGCTCAGCCCATTCCCCGGTAAAGATCACCTGGGTGGTGATATCGGGGTTAACCGACTTGGCTCCGAGGGTGAAGGCATTGATATTCCGCAAGACCTGGGGAATCGGCTTGGCCGCCACAAAGCCTAGCTTTCCTGACTTGCTGGTGTAGCCCGCAACGATACCGGCGACGTACTCAGCTTCGTCAATGTAGCCAAAATAGCTGCCGACGTTATCGGGGTGGGTGCCTTCCTGGTAGAGGCCACCGGCATGGAAAAACTGCACCTCGGGGAATTCCGTTGCCAGCTCCAAAATGTAGGGATCAAAGTAGCCAAAGGAGGTGGGGAAAAGTGCGGTCGCCCCATCGATTTCAATCATGCTACGCATGGACTCAGCAACGGCGCTGGTTTCCGGAACGCTGGCTTCCTCTACGATTTTGATACCTGACACGTTCGCCGCCATAGCAGCGGCCCCTTCCGCATGGGCCTGGTTATAGCCAAAGTCATCCTTGGGGCCAACATAGATAAAGCCCACCACCACCTCACTGACGGCACCGGAGTCAACCTCACTAGCGGCGTCAGGCTCAGCGTCGGGGGCCGGAGTACATCCCGCACTCAGCTTGGTCACTGCTCCAAAAGCAGTGGTGGCAAGTAGTCCACGAATGACCTGGCGTCGAGAAAATCCGAGGGGGGGGTGGTTGGGCATAGGGGTCTCCTCACGGGATGAATTAGGCAGTCTCAGGCAAGCAATAGCTTTCTATACAAGATTGGGAAGATTGACTTTTTTTTTTGTATCCTACATGGCATTTTGGCCAGGGAGACCGCTGAATCGGCCTGGGCTTGGGCACCGTCACCGTCCCTGTCAACCTACAGAGTCAGGCAGCCTCAAGAGTAGACCTGGCAGCCGCTATGGCGGACGAGAAAATCAAGGTGGTGTATGTATGACGCTGGCCCCATTGCTGAGGCCCCCTAGAATCGCTCTGATCCCTAGCGCAGCAGCAACGTGACTCGCAGTCTTGTCCTACCCGGACTGGCAACTGCTATAGATCTGAGGAGGGCTGCATGTGCCACCCTCTTAAAGCTGAGTGCGACGAAACCTCTGGGGCTAGCAACTTCTATGCAACTGCGTCAACAGCTAGAAGCCTTAGACGGCAAAGGCTATGGAGCCTATAAATCCCTAAAAGGTCACTACCCGTTTCCAGATTTCACCCTGCATGTGGATTACGTGCAGGGGGATCCCTTTGCAGCCCCGAGCCAGGTGCGGGTGACGGTACCGCAAACGGTGGCTCAGTTTCCCGACGCGCTGTATCAAACCCCCAGCCGTGCCATGGCGTTAGCCGACTACCTGAACCGGCAGTTTGACCAAGCCACCCAGCAGGGTTCGGGCCAGCAGGGTTCGGGTAAAAGCGGCTTGATTGCGATCGCCCGTCCCTCTCAGGTCGTGCTGATTCGCAGTGCTGCTCAAGTATCGGCAACGGGGGTAGAGATGCGGTTTACGGTGGGCTTGCCCGCCTTTGGGCGGCGCATTGCCGGTCGTCAAGCGGTGACACTGCTGTGCGATCGCCTGCCCCAACTGGTTGACCAAACCCTGCGTTACGGGAATTTGGATGCGGCGGCGGTGCGCCACCACTGTGAGATGGTCGAAGCGGCTGACGGGCTGCGAGCCCAATTACCCGCCCATAATCTCGTGGCCTTTGTGGCCGATGGCGCGATTTTGCCCCGCCGCAGTGGGGTAGACGATCGGCCCCTGACCCAGGCGTTGCCGTTTCAATCCCCCGCCTCTCTCAGGGTGAGCTTTGATCTCCCCAACGGCATCACCGTCACCGGTATGGGCATTCCCCCAGGGGTCACCCTGATTGTGGGGGGCGGCTACCATGGCAAATCCACCCTGCTACGGGCGATCGCGGCGGGCATCTACACCCATATTCCGGGAGATGGGCGGGAGTTTGTGGTCACGAATCCCGCCGCCATGAAGATCCGGGCCGAGGATGGCCGCAGCGTCACCGGGGTCGATATTTCTCCCTTTATCAACGATTTGCCCCAAGGGGTCTCAACCCAGCATTTTTCTACCGCCAATGCCAGCGGCAGTACCTCCCAGGCTGCCAATCTGATCGAAGCGGTGGGGGCCGGTGCCCAGGTGCTGCTAATCGATGAAGATCCCTCCGCCACCAATTTCATGATCCGCGATCGCCGCATGCAGGCCCTGATTGCCAAAGCCCGCGAGCCGATCACCCCCTTTGTGGATAAGGTGCAGCAGCTCTACACCGACCATGGGGTATCCACAATTTTGGTGATGGGGGGCAGTGGCGACTACTTTGATGGGGCCGATACGGTGATTGCCTTGGATGCCTATCGCCCCCAGGAAGTCACGGCTCAAGCCCAGGCGATCGCGGCTCAATATCCGACCACCCGGCAATCCGAAGGGGGCGATCACTTTGGGACCATCGCCCCGCGCGTGATTTTGCCCGAGGGGATTGATCCGAGCCAGGGGCGGCGAGATATCAATATCAAGGTGCGAGACACCGATGAGATTCGTTTCGGGACAGAAACCCTTGATCTGAGCGCAGTGGAATCCCTCATGGAACCGACGCAATTGCGGGCGATCGCCCTCGCCATGGTTTACGCCCAACGGTATTACCTAGATGGTCAGCGCCCCTTAACCACGGCCCTGTCAGCCGTCCTGGCTGATATGGCGCACCAGGGTCTAGATTGCCTCACCCCAGAGCCACGGGGGGATCTGGCCAGCTTTCGAGGGTTGGATCTAGCGGCTACCCTCAATCGGCTGCGATCGCTACAAGTGAAATCTTCTGGGCCTGAAACAGCCTAGCAACCCAGCTCTGATAGGATTCCCCTGGACGTAGTTTGACGAGGACACCATGGCAGATTTATCGAAGACCACCACCGGCGCTGATGCAGTAGATGGGGCGATCGCCCAAGGGCTGGATCTAGACGGCAGCCCAATCCCCCCTAAAAAGCTGGACCTCTACACCACCGTGATGGCCAAAGAGGCGGGCCGTCAGCGCAGTGGCGTGCAGAATACGATGAGATCGCGCATTGTTCGCATTGGGGCCAAGCACATTGCCCAAGCTGACCTCAACCAAATGCTCCTGGACGCCGACTTCAAACCCCTTAAAGACAAGGAAATCGCCTTTTACTACGGCGACAAATAGCCTTCATAGGCTGAAGCCGTTTCCTCGGATTTCGGGTTCAGCCTGTCTCCCCACATGCCTCCTCACATTAGCCACGGTCCTGGCATCCTGGCTGAATTTGGACGATGGAATCATCCAGGGGTAACATTGGACCTGGCCTGTATATAGCGCTAGCCCCATTGCTTGGGACAGCTAGGATCGCTCTGATCCTGAGGCGCAGAATCAATGGGGCTCGCAGTCTTGTCCTCACCGGACTGACGACTGCCATAGCAGTCAGCGGCCAAAGCGTTCAAAGGGGACCGCCGTGACCACCTTCCCGTCTTCCGAACCGGCTATTTCGCCTCAGCAGACCCCAAACGCATCCTCAAAACCGTTCAATCCCTGGGCGATCGCCACCCTCTGTCTGGCCTTGGTCGCTGTCTCCTGCGCCCCGATTTTCATTCGCTTCAGTGAAACCGATTTGGGGGCAAATGGTACGGTCTTGAACCGGTTTCTGGTATTCGTGCTGTGCTTTGGCACCGGGCGGATCTTCAGCCGCCTCGCTCTAC
The DNA here is from genome assembly GCA_027592485.1 of Cyanobacteriota bacterium. Classification (GTDB taxonomy): domain Bacteria; phylum Cyanobacteriota; class Cyanobacteriia; order Phormidesmidales; family Phormidesmidaceae; genus PCC-6406. The sequence continues at coordinate 1,902 of JAQCKL010000151.1, read as the reverse complement.
CGGATCAGACCGCGCCAGAAAATCCCCCGATTACCCGAAGCCAATGGCTGGCCTTGATTGGGGTTGGCACCATTTCGACGATCTCCCTGGTGTTGTGGGCACTGTCCCTGCAATACACCACCGTCGCCAAATCCATGCTGCTCAATAACCTCACCCCGATCTTCACCAGCCTGGGGGGATGGCTGCTCTGGCGGCAGCGGTTTGACAGTCGGTTTTTGATCGGCATGGGAGTTGCGCTAACGGGGGCGATCGCCCTGGGCTTAGAAGACATCACCGGCACCGATGGCCTCCTCCTCGGCGATCTCTATGCCCTGCTGTCAGCGGTATTCCTGGGCATGTACTTTTTGCTGGTTGAATATCTGCGGCAGCGGTTTGGGGCCACAACGATTTTGCTTTGGCGGGGGGCGATCGGGGTGGTTTTGCTGTTGCCGGTGGTGTTCTTCACTGAGGGGCAACTGTTTCCCACCACCATAACGGCTGGGTTGGCGGTGGTGGGATTGGGGCTGATTAGCGAAGGGCTGGGACAGCGGCTGTTGGCCGATTGCATGGAGCAATTTTCGGCCCGATTTATCTCGCTGTTTTTGCTGCTGGAACCGATCATCAGTGCCCTCTTAGCCTGGGCGATCTTCCAAGAACAACTCAGCCCCCTCACCGGCCTCGGCTTTGCCGTGGTGCTGGCTGGGGTGTACCTGGCCCAATCTAGCTCGGTGGCACTGCAAGCCACCTCGGCAGAACCCGCCTCCCCCATCCCATCCTGATCAGGTCACAACACCGCATCTAAAGCGGCGATCAAACGATCGCACTCCTCCAAGGTGTTGTAATGCACCATACTCACCCTTACCACCCCATCCTGCTCCGCCAGCCCCAAATCATCCACCAACTGCGGCGCATAGAAATGGCCATAGCGAATACCGATCTGCTGGGCATCTAAATAGGGGGGAATCTCTGAACTGTTGCGCCCTGCCACCACAAACGAAATCGTCGGCACCCGCTGCTGGGCATCCGCCGTATCGCGACCGATGATCCGCACCTGGGGTTTGGTGCGTAGGTAAGTGAGCAGGCGATCGCTCAACTGCGCCTCATGGGCAGCGATCAGGTCAAAGGCTTGGGTGAGTTGCCCCCGCTCATCCGGGGCTGTGTCTGCCCTCCAGTGATGTTGGGCCAGCCCCTGCAAATAGTCGAGGATACCGGGCAAGCTAGCGGTGAGTTCATAGCTGACGCCCCCCGGCTGGAGCTTATAGGGAATCACCTCGGGGCCAATAAAGCTGTGGTTAAAGCCAGGCAAAGCGAGTAAATGCTCCCGCTTGCCGTAGAGCAGCCCCAGGTGAGGGCCATAGACCTTGTAAAGGCTGAAGGCATAGAAATCCACGTCCCAAGCCTGCACATCGATCAACCGGTGGGGGGCATAGGCGACCCCATCCACACAGAGCAACGCCCCACGGTCATGGACCAAATCGGAGATCGAGCGAATCGGGTTGAGGGTGCCCAGCAAATTGGAGGTTTGGGTGACGGCGACTAAACGGGTGCGGTCCGTGAGCAGCGCTGCTAAATCCGCCAGATCCAGTTCAAAGGTGTCTGGGTTGACCGTCCAGGTTTTGAGGATGACGCCCTGGCTTTGGAGATCACGCCAAGGGCTAATGTTGGCCTCGTGGTCGCTATTGGTGACGATAATCTCATCGCCCGCTTGTAAGGTCTGCCCCCAGCAATGGGCCAAAATCCTGAGCACGGACGAAGTACTGTTGCCCAACACCACCTCACTGGGATCAGCGGCGTTAATGAAGCGGGCCATGGCCGCCGATCCCTGATTCACGCGCTCCGTCGCCGTTTGGGAGACCCCATATAGCCGTCGCCACTTAGGTTAAGACGTTACCACCTTGAGAACGTGCTCCATCGCATCTCTTA
>JAQCKL010000150.1 GCA_027592485.1 Cyanobacteriota bacterium | reverse complement strand
CTTAAGAGATGCGATGGAGCACGTTCTCAAGGTGGTAACGTCTTAACCTAAGTGGCGACGGCTATAAAATTAGGGGAATTAAGAAAAGCCCGAAGTAAAATTATCCGGGCAAGATGTGGTGTGAGGAGTGAACGGAAACTTTCGTCTCCGCTGCATCCATTGTAGATTGGGCCATTTGGATTGCGCTACTGATTCCCACGAAAGCCTTAACCTTTCTTTAGCGAAAAAGGCAAATCAGTAGATTTGCGTAAGCATCCCCAAAGGGCTTGTTCCCGTCGATACATATCTGCACCCTGGCATTGGCCAGTGTCCTGGAGAAAAGGGTGGATCTATTTACCCATGCCCAACTGCTGAGCCTTTTGATAAACCTTCCCTTCTGTCAAAAGGGAGGGCGCAATCACGATGTCCACCTGCTGCATTTCCTTGAGGTCCTTAGCGCCTAGGGTGCCCATACTGGTTTTGAGCGCTCCCAGCAGGTTATGGGTGCCGTCATCAAGCTGGGCTGGGCCGCACAAAATTTGCTCTAGGGTGCCGGTGGTACCCACCTTAATGCGGGTCCCCCGAGGCAACACTGGGCTGGGCGTGGCCATGCCCCAGTGGTAACCCCGCCCTGGTGCTTCAGCCGCCCTGGCAAAGGGAGAGCCGATCATCACACCGTCAGCTCCAGAGGCAATGCATTTACAGATATCGCCCCCCGTCACCAAGCCACCGTCCGCAATGATGGGGACATACTGGCCAGATGATTGATAGTAGTCATCTCGAGCCGCCGCACAGTCAGCAACCGCCGTTGCTTGGGGAATGCCCACTCCCAAAACCCCTCGAGAGGTACAGGCTGCCCCCGGACCAATGCCCACCAAAACACCAGCAGCCCCCGCCTTCATTAAATTAAGGGCCACTTCGTAGGTGACACAGTTGCCTAAAAGAACAGGCATGGGCATGGATTGGCAGAAATCAGCCAAGTCCAAAGGGGTAACAGATTCTGGGGAAAGGTGGGCCGTGGAGACGACGGTGGCTTGCACAAATACCAAATCAGCAGCCATGATGGCCTCTCGGTATCGAACCGCCCCCGCAGGGGTTACACTCACCGCTGCGATGCCGCCAGCATCTTTGATTTCTTGAATACGCTGCTTGATTAGCTCTGGCTGTACGGGTTGGGCATAGAGCTTTTGCATCAAACCCACAAACTCATCTTTGCCGACCGCCGCAATCTGATCGAGGATGGGATTGGGATCTGGGTAACGGGTCTGGATACCCTCTAGGTTCAGAACCCCGAGGGCCCCCAACTTCGAAAGTTTGACCGCCATTTGGACATCAATCACCCCATCCATAGCACTGGCAATAATTGGAATGTCTCTTTCAATACCTCCCACTTGCCAGCGGGTATCGGCTAATTGTGGGTCCAGTGTCCGGGGTCCCGGCACCAGTGCAATCTCATCAATACCGTATGCTCTACGGGCAGTTTTGCCACGCCCCAATTGAATGTTCACTTCCTTAATACCTAGCCCCACGATCATTTAGCTAGCCTAGCATCTACAGTTCTATGGAAAGCATAGGTGGCGAGTCTCGCGATCGCCCATGCAACGGTAGGCATAGCGTATGATTTTGTACACCTAAGGGCAAAGTCGCTAACCGTAATTGGGTTTTGTGCTGCCGCTTTCTGCCAAGGAGTACCCTGTGAACCTATCTTCCCTGGGCTTTTTTCGAAATCTCCGGCCCCCCAATCGTCAATTTGCCGTGATTGGCCTAGGGCGCTTTGGGCGGGCGGTCTGTGCTACCTTGCATGGCCTGGGCTATGAGGTGCTAGGTATTGATACGAATGAGCAACGGGTGGTACAAGCGTTGACCGACGAGATCGCCGCCCATGCCCTGCAGCTCGACTCAACCCAGCCAGCGGCCCTGAAGGAAGCCGGGATTCCCGATTTTGATACGGTAATTGTGGCCATTGGTAATTACGTTGAAGAGAGTGTGATTACGACGCTCAACGTTAAGGAATTGGGCGTAACCTACGTGGTCTCAAAGGCCTCCTCAGAAATCCACGGCAAACTACTGAATCGGGTGGGGGCCGACCATGTGGTGTTCCCTGAGCATGAAATGGGCTGCTCCCTGGCGCGATCGCTCACCCGTCCTGGCATTTTGGACCGTTTTGAACTCGATCCGGATCACAGCATCGTCGAAGTCCGAGTACCTGAGACCTTCGATCAGAAAACCATTGTTGAGCTGGATTTGCGTAATACCTTTGGCGTCACCTTACTGGCCCTCAGCCACCGGGACAGTGACGACAAATTTGAAATTAATCCGAGTCCGGTCACTCGCCTCCGCAAAGGGGCGGTGATGGTCATGATTGGTAGCAATAAGGGAATTGATCGCTTACCCATCACCCCTCCGGAGTAGCATGCGCATTGTCGGCCTGATGAGTGGCACCTCGGTAGATAGTATCGATGCAGCCCTAATCGATATCCATGGACAAGGCTATGACCTGACCATCAAGGTTTTGGGGAGTAACACCCTAGATTATCCAGAGGTGCTACGCACCCAAATTCTCCAAGTCTGTGGGGGAAAGCCCCTCTCCGTCTCGACACTGGCTGATTTAGACGATCAGATCGCGCAGCAGTTTGCGATCGCAGCCCAGACCTTGATCCAAACCCATGGCAAGGTCGATCTGATTGCATCCCATGGCCAAACGGTTTTCCACCGCCCTTGCCCCCCCGCAACAGCCCCCGTTTCCCTAGCCTATAGCGTTCAACTGGGGCGAGGTGCCCTGATTGCTTGGTTAACCGGTTGTCCGACCGTTAGTAATTTCCGCGCTGCAGATATTGCGGCGGGGGGCGAAGGTGCCCCTTTGGTGCCTCCGGTTGATCTCGCTTTATTGAGCCATGATCACCACCACCGCTGTATTCAGAATATTGGGGGCATTGGTAATGTCACCGTTTTACCGCCTCGCTCAGCCCCAACCGCTCCCTTGGGGTGGGATACGGGACCAGGCAACAGTCTGATTGATATTGCGGTTCATCATTTCTCCCAGGGCACCCAGAGGTTTGATCGGGATGGCCAATGGTCTGCCCAAGGACAGATTTGCGGGCCACTTTTGGAAATCTGGTTAAGCCACCCTTACTTTCTCCAAAAGCCCCCCAAGTCTACGGGCCGAGAAACCTTTGGCTGGGACTTCTTTCAACACTGTCTGCAGCAGGCGCAACCCTACGACCTAAGCGCAGCGGACCTATTGGCCACCTTTACCGAGTTGACCGTGGTTTCCATTGTCCAAAGCTATGAGCGCTTTTTGCCCCGTTTCCCCGACCACGTCTTGGTCTGCGGGGGGGGCAGCCGTAACGGTTACTTGATGGCACGCTTGCAGCAAAAACTACCGAATATCCCCATAACCCCAACCGATAGGGCTGGGGTTCCCAGCGACCTGAAGGAGGCGATCGCCTTTGCGGTATTGGGGTTTTGGCATTACCAGGGCTGGACCGGCAACTTGACAACCGTGACCGGAGCGCAATGGCCCGTCATCCTAGGCGAAATTGCTTGGCCACGCCAGCCGCCGGGATAACGCAGTAATCTTAAGTCCATGTGGTGTAATGGAAGCGGCGCTGGCCTTGGGGCTAAACCCCATGGGAGGTGAAGCCATCCTCAATACATTCAACGAGTCTAGGAAATCATCCGCATCGGATGAAGTAACACCTTGAACAAAGATATTTGGGGAATATTGGGTGGAGCATACATTCCTAATTGAGCCGGGCCGCTGGACCCTAGAAGGGACCTGGCTAGCGCGTGATGTCAGCACCCCTCCCCTATCGGTAAGGGGGGCGATTTTGGTGGCTTGGAGCCGCGATGATTGGTTCACGATGGTCATGAAATTGGGATTCCCCACGGCGGACGACGTCGAAACCATTGCCTTGCAATATCGCGGTCGCTTAACCAGTAGCGATCGCCAGTACACATTTGTTCTGCAACATAGTCAGTTGGGTCGCGTCGAGGGAGAAGGATGGGTGGCCCCCGAGTCCATTGTTCAGCGGTATTGGGCCCTGAATGATCGGCAACGGCGTACTGGGTTTGAGACCCTGCACCGCCTCGATAGCGATCATTACCATCTGTCTAGCGGCATCATGGCGGGTCACTATCTCACCACTGCCATGGAAGCAACCCTCGCTCGACAGATGTAAGGTATGGACTCGTTCGATAGACGGCATTACAGCTGGGTACAATGAGCCCGTATGGCTGCTGATACGACCCCCTCAGCGATTTCCAAACTCATTAAGTCGCTACAATGCGTTAAAGCATGAGCTATTGAATCTGAGTCTGGTCACGCTGTCTTTGTAACAGTCGCCAGTCCGGTTAGGACAACACTGCCAGCCATTTTGCTTCTGCCCTACGGATCAGAGCGATCCTAGGTGTCCCCAGCAAAACAGCTAGCGCTATGTTCTGAGGATCTTCCGCTGGCTACCCTGATAATAAGCAGGGGGGCAACTGACTTCACTCAAAGTCAGTTTCGCTATCAACCCTATATTTTGATTGATTTCTGAGGCCGATCTTTGCCGTAATGTCAGATCCCAATATCGGACGAAAACTAGCAAACCGCTATGAGCTAGCCGACATGCTGGGGCAAGGGGCCATGGGGCGGGTATATCTGGCCGAAGATACCCTGCTAGGTGGGGTCATGGTCGCAGTCAAGTTCCTATCCCAAACCCTGCTAAACAACAAAATGCGCGATCGCTTCGTGGTGGAAGCCACCACCTGTGCGCAGTTGGGGCAACGGAGCATCCACGTCGTACGGGTCACCGACTATGGCGTCAGCGAAGATGATGTGCCCTTTTATGTGATGGAGTACTTGCGGGGTGACAGCCTCAGCAAAATGATTCATCAACATCCCTTGCCGGTACCTCGTTTTTTGGGACTCACCCGTCAAATTGGTTTGGGGTTAAAGTCTGCCCATGATGGCATCCGGGTCAAAGGCCAGGAACAGCCCGTACCGATCATTCATCGCGATATCAAGCCCAGCAATATTTTGGTCACCCAAGACCCAACCCTAGGAGAGCTGGCCAAAATCCTAGACTTCGGTATTGCCAAGCTCATGCAAGCGGATACCGATCAAACCAGTTCCTTTATGGGGACATTAGCCTACGCCTCTCCCGAGCAAATGGAAGGTCGAGAACTGGATAGCCGCTCTGACATCTACAGCTTCGGCATGATGATGTTTCAGATGCTGAGCGGCAAGTTACCGTTGCGAGCCAGTAGCCATACCTTTGGGGGATGGTATAAAGCCCACCATTCCCAACCCCCCAAATCCATCAGCGAGGTAGATCCCACCCTCAGGGTTCCGAAGACCTTAGAAGCGCTGATCATGGACTGCCTCGCCAAGAAGCCAGAAAATCGGCCCCAAACCGTTACCGACATTCTCCAAGCCCTAGAGCCCCTTGATCAGCGCTTTGGCACCGGGTTTCGGATTGGCCAACGGATTGGGGCCACCCTATCCCGCTTGCCGGTTGTTAAGAAGCCGACCTCTGAAGACAAGGCCCCTGAGTCTGAGGACGACCTTTGCCGCCTCACCTCTTGGCCTAAAAACAAACCGATCGCGGAGATTGTTTTCCCCCATGCCCTGCCCACCAGCCAGCGTACCTTGTCTACGCTGTGGGTAATGTTGCCCCAGTTAGAAGTGGAAAAACGCCTCCTGGGCAGTCGCTACAACAATTTCATTTGCACCATGTCTCCCCATCCCATGGTGCTGTGGCTAACGGTCCTGTACAACGCCCAATATGGTCCCCGTTGGCTACCTTGCTACTTGGACTTAAAAACAAATGCCGGCCAAGAGATGGCCTTTCTGATTGGGAAAACCGGTCAGTACAAGATTTTATTCTTCACAACCGAAAACCCACATCGGTGTGCCCATGTGGTGCCCTGCAGCGTGGCCCTACCCCAGCGGAAACTTCTCCAGGAATGGGTGATGGCCGCTAGAACCCATCCTTCCGTAGGCAACCCTAACAGTAGCAAAGAGATTCTGAAGAACGAGCTCAACACCAACCTCAAAGCGAAGGTCTTGCAACAGTTGGAAGCTTCGTATTAGGGTCACTGATGTTAGGGTCGCTGATGGCCCAGATCTGATTCAGAAGATAGCCCCCGGCAAACCATAGCCCTTTCAACACAGCAGTCCCAAGGCCCAGCTACAGTTCCCTTACCATCCCAGTATGCGTATTCTTTTAGTGGACGACGAGGTCGAACTGGCTGAACCCTTGGGCCACCTGCTGAGGCGAGAAGGGTATGCAGTGGATGTGGCTACTGCCGGGGATATGGGCGATCGCCTCGCCCAACAGGGCACCTATGATCTGCTGATTCTAGACTGGATGCTGCCCCAGGTGAGCGGGCTAGACATTTGCCGCCATGTGCGATCCCACGGTGATGCCACCCCTGTTTTATTTTTGACCGCCAAAGATACCGTTGATGATCGGGTGGCGGGGCTCGATGCTGGGGCCGATGACTATTTAATCAAACCCTTTGAACTGCGAGAGTTGTTAGCGCGGGTGCGGGCATTATTGCGTCGCCCCCCCACCTTAGAGCCCCCTGAAGAGCTAGAACGGTTGCGGTTTGGGGACTGGGAGTTGGATGAGGCCAACCAGCGAGCCTATCGCCAGGGCCATGGAATCGAACTTTCTGACAAGGAGACTCGGCTGCTGGCCTATTTCATGCGCCATGGCAATCAAGTTTTGTCCCATGGGCAAATTTACCAAGCGATTTGGGGGGAGACTGAAACCCCCAACAGTAATGTTCTAGCTGCTCAGATTCGCCTCCTCCGTCGTAAGTTGGAGCCCCCTGGGGCACCACCCCTAATTCATACCATTTATGGCAAGGGATACCGCTTAGGACGATAGGCTGAAAGGGAGGGCGTTGCCAGATGGATCGCCGCCGCTATCAGTGAGGAGTAAAGACCATGAAAGTTGCCATCACCGGGGGCACAGGATTTATTGGGCGTCATCTCGTCCAACGGTTACAGCAGGACGGCCATGGGGTGGTGGTATTGGCCCGTAACGCGTCCAAGGCCCGACGCCTCTTTCCGGAAATCACCATTGTTCCCTATACCCCGCTGGCCCTGGGGGACTGGCAGCAGTCTTTAGAAGGATGTGACGGCGTGGTGAACTTGGCGGGTACGCCCATTGCCGAGCGCTGGACCCCAGCCTATAAACAGCAACTGCGGGAGAGCCGGATTACTACCACCCAAATCCTGGTTGAGGCGATCGCGGCGGCCAACCCCAAACCATCGGTATTGGTGAGTGCTTCGGCGATCGGCTATTACGGCACCAGCGAAACCGCCGTATTTGATGAACTCAGTATCCCGATGGCCACCGACTTTCTCTCACAGCTCTGCCAAGACTGGGAGGCTGCTGCTAAAGGTGTTGAAGCGACTGGGGTACGCCTCGTGATTCCTCGCATTGGCATTGTGTTGGGCCAGGGTGGGGCATTGGGGCGAATGCTAACACCGTTTCGCATGTTTGCCGGAGGGCCAATCGGTAGCGGGCGGCAATGGTTTTCGTGGATTGCCCTAACGGATCTAACCAGTCTGTTGATCCAGGCCCTGACGGATAAGCAGATGCAGGGTACTTACAATGCTACGGCTCCCCACCCAGTGACCATGGCCACGGCCTGTGAAGCCCTAGGACAAGCCTTAAACCGTCCCTCCTGGTTGCCGGTACCCGACTTTGTGATTGAAACATTGCTGGGAGATGCCGCAGTGGTGGTGCTCAAGGGGCAAAAAGTCCTACCAAGACGCACCCAAGCCACTGGGTTTACCTATCAGTATCCGCAGGTCACCGATGCCATGAAGGCCGTAGTCACTTAACCCGTAACTTCCCCTCTTGAGAAGGGCTAGGGGTGGGTTTCCGGTTAATCGCCCAGGACCTGACCCACCCCGGCCCCGCCTCCCGAGGCGGGGAGATTTCCGTCAGTTTGCTTGATCCCGTCATCAGTTTTTTTGCCGTGGCGATTGAGCAAGGGCCTACAGCGTTCTAGGCCCAGAGTCTCAGGCAGACTAAATTTCGGCTACGGCCCGCTCGATCAATCGACGCGCTAAGGTCTGGATGCCCGTGTGCTCATAGTAGTTGGTGGGCATATCCAAAAAGGCCCCTAGGTAATCGGCCTTGTCATCGGTAAAGTCGATAAAGCCTTGGAGATTTTTACTCACCTTCTGGGGGGTGATGCCTTTAGAGGCGACTAGATCCCCCATCCAGTCCTTGGTGGAATTAAAGCTGGCTTCAATAAAGCTGAGCTTATCTTGGCTGGACTTTCCTGGCAGCACCTTTTGGATCTGTTTAAACGTATTGTTATTTTCCAAATCTTTGGGGGTGAGATTCGAAATTGATCGCTGGGCTGCCTTAATAAAATTGGGGCCTAAGGGCACCAAACCATCAAAGCAAACCAAGGCTGTCATCCGCACCAGGGACTCACCACCATAGTCTCCCAAGGCCCGAACAAAGTCCCGGAGGCTATCTCCGGGCAAACCGTTAATGGAGCAGAAGGCGACGACCTCTGTGACCAGCTTGAGCGATAGATCGATGGTTTGAGCCTTTTCTGGCTTGGGGGTGATCTTGTTCAGAAACCCCAGCAGCGGCACTTTTTCGCCCACTTTATTGGCTAAAGCTGCCGTCCCCAGGGCGCTACCAGTACTGTCGATGGTCTGATACAGCCACAAGGCCCGTTGATACCCTTCGGATTTGTCGTTGAAGAGTTGGATCGCCCGCTCGCCGATTTGCTGAATCAGGGCATCGTCTTTTTCCCGCGTCACCACTTGAATGGTTTTCTCGAAACCCACTAGGTTTTCCCATTGCCCTGGCAAAAAAGCATCGAGGGACTTGAGGGTAAATACCGTCAGGTTACGGGTGGGTAACGCGTCAACCAGTTCATAAATCGATTTACTCATGGGAGCACAGTGGGTAATTCAGGGAGGGCAGGGCGATAGGGGCTTCAGAAGCTATGGGCTAGAACCAGGGTTTAAGGAACCAGGGCTTCGAGACCC
>JAQCKL010000149.1 GCA_027592485.1 Cyanobacteriota bacterium | reverse complement strand
CTTAAGAGATGCGATGGAGCACGTTCTCAAGGTGGTAACGTCTTAACCTAAGTGGCGACGGCTATACGCCGATCGCATCACCCATCAGCTCTACACAGGTCACCGTGGTGCCGGGAAATCGACCGAATTGCTGCGGTTACAAGACGCGCTACAAAAGCAGGGATATTACGTTGCCTACTTCGCTGCCGAAAAAGACGATATTGATCCCGAGGATGTGCAGTACACCGACATTCTGCTGGCCTGTACGCGCAACCTGCTCGCGCAGTTAACAGGTGATCAAACCCGCATCCAAAACTGGTTGCAATCGCGTAAGACCGAACTGGTGGACGCGATGCAAAGCGAGGTGGGCTTTGACAGTGCCAATGTAAATGCAGAAGTGCCGTTTGCGAAGCTCACAACTACCCTGAAGGTCAGTCCAACCGCCCGCGCCCAGATTCGTAAAATCGTTGAACCCCATACGCCCTCTCTGATTGATGCGCTGAACGATTTTATCTGTCAAGCCATGGCCAAAACGCCTCAGCAGACAACGGATAAGCTCGTGCTGATTGTAGATAGTTTGGATCGCATTCCCGCCATTCTGCGAGAAAATAAACCCAGCAATCATGAGCAAATTTTTATCCATCGCAGCGAACAGCTCAAACTGTTAGGCTGCCACGTAATTTACACGGTGCCGATCTCCCTCATCTATTCCGAGCGGGGCACCGACGCCCTGGATATTTACGATGGCGAGATTCAGGTCTTACCCATGGTGATGGTGCGCGATCGCGACGGTAACATTCACGCAGATGGCCTAGAAGCGATGCGTAATCTGGTTCGGCAGCGAGTGTTTCATGCTGAGGGCGTGACTAATGAAATGCAATTGGTCAGCGATATTTTTGATGAACAGGAAACGCTCGATCAGCTCTGTCTCATGAGCGGTGGGCATATGCGCAACCTGATGCTGATGGCTCAAGAGGCGATTAAGCAGACGGCGACACTGCCCATTGGCAAAAAACAGATCCGACTCGCCATTACGAAAGCTCGCATCACTTATCGCAATTCAGTGTATGAGCCGCAATGGCCGCTTTTGGCAAAGGTGTTCAAAATCAAAGATATTCTGAATGATGCAGCCCATCGAGAGCTCTTGTTTAATCGCTGCATTCTGGAGTATCGCTATATTGATGAGGATGGCGAAATTGTCTGCTGGCGCGACGTTCATCCATTGTTGCGAGGCGTCAAGGAGTTTAAGACCGCACTAGCGCGATTAGAGGCAGAGGAGGCAAGCTCATGATCACCTCACCGCCTGCGGCACCTCTCCTTCGTAAGGAGAGGTTTATGGACAAACGGGTGTTGCTTTGAGTGGTTAATACTCAAGGGCTCCGGTTCCTCTCTTTGTGAAGGAGAGGTGAGGTGAGGTTCTTCGCAGCGTTAAAGCACCAACCCAGAATTTAGAGCCCGAGACGATCATGACTCAGCAACCAGACCTAACTGAATGGGATGACGATCTCACCACCTCGCCAGCGGAAGACTACGATGCGCTGGTGCGGGCGATTCAGTGGGCGCAGGGATTTGGCTTGCTGTTTGTGCAGTGTTCTCCCGCTGAGGGGGAACGGCTGATTGCACGGGTCAGTGCAGATGTGACTGAGAAAGCCATTGCTGTGCTGCGTCTGACAGACGAAATCGAAGACTTGTACGAAGCCGTCAAAGCTCATTCCAGCATTGAAAGTACCGATGTCTTGTTTATTACTGGCCTGGAAAAGTCGCTGACCCCATACATTAAACCCGGTTATGGCAGTGAGGGCGATTACTACGCCAAAGATACGGTGCCAAAGTTGCTTGGCAAATTGAACTTGCAACGAGAGCAGTTTCGAGAAGACTTTCCCGTCTGCTTTGTGTTTTTGGTGCCGTCCTACGCCATGAAATATTTGACGCGGCGGGCGGCAGACTTCTTTGACTGGCGATCGGGCATATGGGAGTTTGTGTCGCCTGCTGAGGAACGACAGCAAGCCTCTGAACGAATCTTGCAGGAGGGCGAAAACGAGCTGTATTTGACCTGGACGCCTCAACAGCGGCGGGATCGACTGGGTGAAATTGAGGAGTTACTAGCTGGTTCTAATGATTTGGCTCTTGAGGTTAGTCGCCTACGTTTTGAGCAAGGCAATATTTTGCTCGCCGACAAAAAGTGGGCAGCGGCAATCATCGCTTTTGACGCGGCGTTGGCAATCAAGCCGGACTATGCCACTGCGCTCAACAAGAAAGGTGTAGCGCTCAATGAATTAGGGCGCTATGAAGCGGCGATTACAGACCTTAACGCAGCGTTAGCAATTAAGCCGGACTATGCCACTGCGCTCAGGAATAAAGGCATTGCGCTGAATGAACTAGGCCGCTATATGGAGGCGATTACTGCCTGTGACTCGGCGCTAGTTATCAAACCGGATGATGCCGGTGCGCTCAACAGTAAAGGCGTAGCGCTAAATAGATTAGAGCGCTACGAAGAGGCGATCGCGACCTTTGATGCAGCGCTAGCGATCAAACTAGACGATGCCACCGTACTCGTGAACAAAGGATACGCGCTAAATGAATTAGGACGTTATGAAGAGGCAATGACGGCTTGTGACGCGGCGTTGGCCATCAACCCGAATTATGTTTTCGCGCTTAATAATAAAGGCATTGCTTTAGAAAAATTAGGGCGCTACGAAGAGGCAATCGCGGCTTATGACGCGGCTCTAGTGGGCAAACCAGATCATGCAAACGCCTACAACAATAAAGGGTATGCACTCTACACGCTCGGAAAATATGAGGCTGCTGTTGCCTGCTTCAAAAAGGCGCTAGCAATCAATCCTAACCATCAAAATGCGCTTAACAATCGCAAACTTGCGTTAGCGGCATTGGAGCCCAATTTTCGGTATGAGCAATCGGCAATTCGGTTAATCGAAGAAGAGTGTGCCGCACTGACGAGTGAAGGCATGAGACTATACCGGCTATGCCGCTACGAGGAGGCTATCACACATTACAACCAAGCCTTGGCTAAAAAAACTGACTACTATGAAGCACTACACCACAAAGGCGTGGCACTGGCCGCAATGGGACATCAAGAGGCCGCGATTGACTGTTACGAAAAAGTTTTGAAGATTCAGCCCGACGATCACGATACCTTGTGCGATAGAGGTAAATCGCTAGGTGTCTTGGGTCGTTATGAAGACGCTCTCAACGACTATGATCGCGCCCTCACCCTTCAACCAAAGTCGGCCAAAGCCCGTTATGGGAAGCAAGACGTGCGACGCAGCATGACCGGCCCAAAGGTTGAATCCCCAGCGAGCACTCATTCTCAGCAATCTCCACAGAATTTCTTCCAGCGCTGTATTGCAGCTTGCGCCAAGCTGTGGACAGCGTTCTGGAATTTCACTAAGTCCCGATTCCGCTTGTAGCAGGGGTTCTCGAAATCACTGCGCCACCGATCGCAATCATTGTTTTTGATTTTGGACAAACAGGATCGAGCCTGAGATGAGATCTCAGGCATATTAAAGCTCCCAACGGTCGATTAAGCCGACTTTTGCGAGTCTTTGCAAGGACAGAGCTTTTGTGTTGGGTGAAACTTCACCAATGGACAGGGTGAGCGTCGTTGCAAGCGAGTGCCTTTGGCTCTTCCTGGTGGGATACCTCGGGTTTTGGGCGGCAGGGCCATCGAGTCCAACTGCTGAATAAGTGAGGCAAATCCACGTTGCACCTGCCGGGGCGTGCGCTGCTGAGTCTTTGCGGTGGGTGAGTAGCGTTGCCAAGGCAACGGGAGGGTATCCACAAGATGTCGAGCTAACCAGAGTTGTCCATAAGCGAGCGCCGCTAAGCGGACTGCATTGATTTCATGGGGGAATGTCACTTGCTGACGTTACCTACGGACTGGGCTCTGTCGAGATCTCAGCCTCAGGATCAACCCCTAAAGCCCGCAACTGGGCCGCCAGCCGCTCCGCCCGCTGAGCGGCTTGCTCCGCTCGCTGGGCTTCTTGCCCTAAGCGTTGCTTTAAATCTTCTGGGTTGAGTAGCCGCTGGCCGCTGGCAAGATCGTAAAACCCAATCAAGGTATCTTCTGCCACTAACCGTAATTGGAGAACCGTGCTGACCCCATCGGTGATCGGCCCATAGCTATTGCCCACAAGGCGATATCCCCGCAGTTGTTCTGGAATCCACTCCTGTTTGGGGTCAAATTGCCAATACTCGGTGACCCCTAACCCTTCGTAGAGTTCGTATTTACTGAGTTCGTCCTTCTGCCGGGTGCCTGCTGAAGTCATCTCAAACACGACAGATGGAATGGCCCCTTCTTCCCAAACTTTAAAGTTGTCACGCCCGCCAGGTTCCACATCAAAGATAACCATTACATCGGGAGCCACCCGGAGGCGGGGAAAGTTTTCGGCATAGTACAAAAACTGGTTCCCGAGGACCGTGGCCCGCCGATCGCTGAGGTATTGACGCAGAATTTCTAAGGTGACGAACAGGGCATACAGGTGGTCAAAGGTTTCTGCCACAGGCTGACCATCTCCACTGGGGTAAATCACCTCTGTTTGCGCCTGAACGGGTGATCGCGGCATTATCGCTGTCATCCTGACCTCCGGGGCTTAACGGGCCGGTCACTATTAGTTTGGCATAAGTCTACAGGGCTGGGTCGGGGTGGGCGAAAGCCCGCAGCGGCGGGTTGGGCGCTATAGAATTAGAGACATTGGACTACGTTTAAGGATCTCTTGCGGATGTCAACTCTGGCTTTGACGAATGAGAATGTAGAAAAGGTACTGGATGACTTGCGTCCCTACCTGATGGCGGATGGTGGCAATGTGGAACTGGTGGAACTGGATGGCCCGGTGGTGAAGCTGCGTCTGCAAGGGGCCTGTGGGTCTTGCCCCAGCTCAGCCATGACGTTGCGGATGGGGATTGAGCGGCGGCTACGGGAATTTATCCCTGAAATCGCTGAAGTCGAGCAAGTGCTTTAAACCGCATCTCTGGTGCGCCAGCCGTCAAACGGTCTTTAGGTTTGACGCTGATGTTTTAGCCCCTGTTCTTGAGAGAGAAGAGGGGCTTGTTTTGGGCTAACGGATTAGCCCTGCAGCCCCCAATCCGTTGCTGCGCTCAAACTCAATCTCCAGATGGGTTATGCGGATGAATTCATTGCCCTTGAGACAACTGCTGATCGGAGAGCTCAGTTGGCAACGGTTGGGGCGATCGCTGCTATTGATTTACGCCATCTTTGCCCTGTACGTCTTCTTTCGGGCGGACAGCATGATCTTTCTGCCCCAACCGGCCAGCTATCAAGATGATGAGACGATCTTGAAAATACCGGTCACAGACAGGGAGCAGATCTCAGCCCTATATTTGCCCAATCCCCAATCCCAGTACACGCTGCTGTATATCCATGGCAATGCCGAAGACCTTGGGGATATTCGGTTCTTTCTGGAGCAGTTACACAGCTGGGGGTTTAGCGTTTTTGCCTATGACTACCGGGGCTATGGCACCAGTGATGGTCGTCCTGGCGAACGCCATGCCTATCAGGATGCAGAGGCGGCTTATCACTACCTCACCCAGCGACTCGCAATCCCTGCTGAGCAAATCATTGTGTATGGGCGATCCATCGGCAGCGGTTCGGCGACGGCGTTAGCCCAGCGCTATCCGGTGGGGGGATTGATTTTGAAAAGTGCGTTTACCTCTATTTTTCGGGTGGTGGTGCCGTTCCCGCTGTTGCCCTTTGATAAATTTCCCAATCGGGCCAGGCTGCGGCAGGTACATTGCCCCGTATTGGTGATCCATGGTGAGGCAGACCAGACGATTCCGCTGCACCATGGTCAATCGTTGTACGAGGCGGCCTCTGAGCCGAAGCGATCGCTCTGGGTTGCAGGGGCCGATCACAATGATTTCAATGGGGTGGCGGGCGATCTCCTGCGAGAAGCATTGATCGATTTTCAAGCATTGGTGGCCAACCAGCGTTGAATGGATGTCGCCAGTCCGCTGAAGACAAGACTGCGAGCCACTTTGCGCCTGCGCTCAGGTTATAACAGCTCTGATTAGAGCGAGGCCGCTTTTAGGGCTTCGAGGTTGGGGCGCACTTTAATGCGCACCACCATGGCCGTAATGTTGTCGTGGCCATTATGTTCATTGGCCAGCTCCACCAGTTGCGAGACCCCTTCCTCTAAATCAGCCCGCGATCGCAGCAGGGGTTCAATGTGGCTATCCACATGATTTTCTAGGAAATCGTTATCGCTGAGGCCGTCAGAGCAGAGCAACAGCAACATATCTTCCGATAGGTGCAGGCGAGTGATGCCGGGATGAACATCCTTCTGCGACCGGGGACCCAGGGCCTGGGTAAGTTGGTAAGCATCAGGGCGAGCATAGGCGATCGCGGGTTCTACCCCCCGTTGAATTTCCCGTTGCCCCACCTCATGGTCAACCGTGATTTGTTGCAATCCCTGACGGCGGGTCCAAGCATAAAGGCGGCTATCCCCCACGTGGGCAACAAGGGCCTGACTATCTTGTAACAACACCATCACCAAAGTGGTGCCCATGCGACCACTACCGGCTTGGCCATCGGCCTCATTCTGCTCAAAAATACTTTGATTGGCCGCCATGATGGCCGCCTCAACCGTTTCATCATCCGGGAGCTGATCGGCCTCGGGCCAGTGCTCCTGAAAATACGCTTTGAGGGTCGAAACGGCTAGGGCGCTAGCCACCTCTCCCCCTGCATGTCCCCCCATCCCATCACAGAGGAAATAGAGCCCTCGCGCTTTCAGTTGCGGACCTTTGGGCGTGTCAACCTTTTGTAAGCGGGTCTCACCAAAAAAGGAGTCTTCGTTATGATCTCGCTGTCGACCAATGTGGGTCCTTCCGACCTCCTCCAGTTTGAAAAGCTGCATCGGCAAAGCCATCGTAGGCAAGTCCGACACCTCTGCCCCAGTCTTCGCCTCGCTCAACGCATCGCCGAGGGTATCGTCCTCCAATAGGTTGGCGAGCAGCTCTTCGTCTGAAATCATCTCAATGGTCGCCGTGGCCTCCGCACCATCGGTAGCCATGGCGTCTGAAGAACTATCTTCAACGGCATCCACCCAACCAGCCGGTGGTTCAACCGTATCGGCAAAACCATCAATTTCCCCTGGCAGCGGGCTATCTTCCCCCTGTTGCAATTGCTCGGCCAGGTTAGCCAAAGTCTCTTTAATGGCGGTTTCCTGGGTAAACTTGCCTAAGGCTACAGCATCTGCCAGGGCACCAACGGCAATCAGGGCCTTATCATCCTGAGGGATGCCGACTAAAAATTGTTTCCAGAGCTGTCCCAAATTTGCCAGGGTACAGTCGGGGGCGCTGTCGTCGAAAAGCAGCCGCCGCAGACAAAAAATCTGATCCTCATCAACCCGTAAGTTATCGGGATCGAGTAGGCTAGCCTGCCCCGACCAGGGGGCCAACGCTTCCCAGAGATCCACCATTTCGTAGAACCAGTGAATCACCTGCAAAGACTCAAGCGCCTCGCTGCCTAACGCCACTGATAGGCGTTCCCAGGTAGACCGATCCTCTAGCACGAGGGCCACATATCCATGGCGTTGCCAAGCGGCATGGAGTTCTGGAACGGCAGGAAACAACTGGCCCTGCAAACCAATATAGGGCTGACCCATGGACGGTAGGGTAACGGTTTCGCCTTCATCGCTGTCCTCCGATGCCTCGCCATCAGAGGCCATCCCTTGGGTCATCACCGCCACAGGAGAGGGGGAATCAGGCTGGCAATCAATGATGGTCAGCTCCATCGTTTCGGTCATGGGCTGAGTCCCCTCAACCGCACCATGAACTTGATAACGCTGGTTGGAATCGAGGAAGCGATCGCTCACCAACCAGCGCTTGAGGGCTACCACCGGAGCGGTGTCGCCATCCGCGACCGGAGCAGGCGTCAGGATGGCCTGTAATGTCCTTAAAGGGCTGCCACAGCGCTGACAAAATCGATTTAGGGTGGGGTTCTCAAATTGACACTGAGGGCAGACGAGCATAGCCAGAAGACCAGACGTTCTATACGGCAATGAGTTCAGTAAGCGCCGCTACCATACCGTAACCCAGAAACCCTGGACAGCCAGACTGGCTACCATGGGGGCTAATCCATCGAAATCAAAAACCGAACCGGTTTCTACTAACGATATATCGGAATTCAGGGGCTGCCTACCTAATTTAAGGCAAAGTCTAAACCCCGTCGTCAGGATGGTCCTTGTAGCTTTGCAGAAGCTTTATACTACCCAGTCCTTTATAGCAGTCACCCGTCCGGTTAGAACAAGACTGCGAACCACTTTGCCACTGTGCAAAGTATTGAGAGCACTTAAATATTTAAAGCACTTTTTAGGTGTCCTCAGCAAAGTGGCCTGCACTATAACGATCGGCTACAGCGATAAACCCAACCCTTGACCCAGGGCCTGAAGCTCAGCCCCCCGCAGCGATCGCCATTGCCCTGGGGGCAAATCGGCCAATTGTAATGGTCCGATTTGGACCCGTACCAATCGTAGGGTTGGGTGCCCGACGGCAGCCGTCATGCGTCTGACTTGGCGATTACGGCCTTCCCTGAGGGTGAGTTCTAGCCAACAGGTCGGAACGGTCTTGCGCTCCCGAATGGGCGGCACCCGAGGCGGCAAAACCGGCTCTGAGGGCAGGTATTGGACCTGGGCCGGACGGGTTAGCTTCCCTTGAACCATGACCCCTGCCGCTAGGGCCGCTAGGGTCTCAGGGCTAGGAATCCGTTCGACCTGGACCCAGTAAGTCCGGGGATGTCCCTGGGCCGGGTCACTGAGGCGATTTTGCAAAAGTCCATGGTTACTCAGCAGCATCAACCCCTCACTATCGCGATCAAGGCGGCCAACGGGGTAGACGCCACCCACGGGAATATAGTCTTTGAGGGTGAGGCGCTCCCCTTGACGATCGGTAAATTGGCTCAGCACATCATAGGGTTTATGAAATATTAGGTAGTGATGGGCGGAAGAACGGGGTGATCGCTGCGATGAACTGCCCTTAGAGGATGTTTGAAAAGTTATTCGGTGTCAAAATCGCTACGCGAGTCGCCGCACCATGATGCG
>JAQCKL010000148.1 GCA_027592485.1 Cyanobacteriota bacterium | reverse complement strand
ATGGCACTCACCGGAGATGGGAAATGCTTCTAGCTTATGTCTTAATGCAATTGGCGACTGCTATAGATCGCTTCCCAGCGACTTGCACTGTTCTCTCAGGACTTCTGTAGCCGCGATCGCTGCAGGTTCTTGAACAGTCGTTATACTCAGTTAGCGACGCAATCAGGTTCCTGAAGCCGCTGGACTTCCTCTCTCTGCTGCATTTAGGTGAGCATCGAGCATGTTTAATGCGACCGAGATTCTGATCTCCGACTTTGTCGATAAGCTACGGGCTGGGTATCACCGCACCTACGGTGGCCTCAAGCCTGACTATGAGGACATCATCGCCTGGGCTGGGAGCATGGCGCTGGAAAATATCGCCAATAGCGATGCCCTTTATCACAACGTCGAGCACACCATCCTGGTGACCCTAGTCGGCCAAGAAATGTTGCGGGGCAAGCACATTCGCGAAGGCGGCATCAATTGCGAAGACTGGCTGCACTTCATCATTTCCCTGGTATGCCACGACATCGGCTATGTCAAAGGAGTCTGCCGATCTGACATCGATCGTGAGCATCGCTATGCCACGGGCAAAGGGGATGAACTGGTAGAACTGCGACCAGGGGCCTCCGATGCATCTCTCACCCCCTACCACGTTGATCGAGGCAAACTCTTTATTGAAGAGCGCTTTGGTTCGAACCGCATCATTGATGCCGAAGCCATTAAACGCAATGTGGAGCTGACCCGCTTCCCGGTGCCAAAGGAAGAAGATCATCAAGACACGATGCAGTTTCCAGGTTTAGTGCGGGCTGCAGACCTGATTGGGCAACTTAGCGACCCTCGCTATCTCAAGAAGATCGGTGCCCTCTTCTACGAATTTGAAGAAACCGGGCAAAACCAATATCTCAACTACAATCACCCCGGTGATTTAAAACGTAATTACCCCAAATTTTATTGGAATGTGGTTGACCCCTACATCCAAGATGGGTTGCGGTATCTGTCTCTTACCCAAGAAGGTAAGCAAATCATTGCTAATCTGTACTCCAACGTGTTTATGGTGGAGAACGAAAATGCGGTTGTTGCAACTTAAGTTGCGGTCGCTATGACTTGGTGGCAAAAGCTTCAAAAAAATCCCTTGGCACGGCTGGGAGCGCTGGTGTTACTGCTGTTTTACATGGCGGTAATCGCAGCTGAATTTGTTGCACCCTATGATCCCTATCAGTCCGAGCCCAACGCCTCCCTGTTACCCCCCACCCACATCTATTGGCGCGATCAAAGCACAGATGCTTGGGTAGGCCCCCATGTGTATCCCACCAGCCAAGGTCCCGTTTCCCTCGAAACCGGTGAAAGGGAAGTCTCGGTCGGGTTTGATCAGCCCTCCCCCATCCGACTCTTTGCAAAGGGAGCCGAGTATCACTGGCTAACGGTGCGGCTGCCCCTGCCCACCCAGTTCTCATTCACCCAACCGGGCTTTGAAGAGACCCTTTTATTTGCTGGATTTCGGGGCGATCGCCATTTGTTTGGCACCGTGGGTCCGGGTCAATTGAACCTCCTCGGCACCGATGAGCAGGCTCGGGATCAATTTAGTCGATTGGTCCATGGGGGACGCATCAGCCTCAGTATCGGCCTAGTCGGCATTGTGATCTCCTTTCCCCTCGGCATGGTGGTCGGGGGCCTGGCAGGCTACTTTGGCGGCGTTATCGATGCCGTGCTGATGCGCTTGGTCGAAGTGATTATGACCATCCCCGACATTTATCTGTTAGTGGCCCTAGCAGCGGTCCTCCCAGCCACCCTCTCTAGCTCCCAGCGGTTTCTGTTGATCATTTTGATCACGTCCTTTGTACGTTGGACGGGTTTAGCACGGGTGATTCGCGGCCAGGTATTGTCGCTCAAGTCCCAAACCTATGTGCAAGCCGCCCAAGCCATGGGGGGGCGATCGTTCTATATTGTGTTGCGCCACATCTTGCCCCAAACGGCTTCCTATGTGATTATTTCTGCCACCTTGGCGGTACCCGGCTTCATCCTGGCTGAGGCCGTCTTGAGCTTGATTGGTCTGGGGATTCAGCAGCCCGATCCCTCTTGGGGCAATATGCTATCCCTGGCTACCGATGCCTCAATTTTGGTGCTGCAGCCCTGGCTGATTTGGCCCCCGGCGCTGTTGATTGTGCTGACTGTCCTGTCCTTTAACTTGCTGGGCGATGGGCTGCGGGATGCCCTGGATCCCCGCAGTCTACAATCCCATGATTAGACGCCTGTGGCGCGGCGGGCAACTTCTGGCTTTGGTCTTAGCCTTGATGCTGGGACTAACGGCCTGTGGCGGTGGCCCAGCGCCCCCCGCTGATGTTGTCACCCAAGCCGTGACCCAGCAAGCAGAAACCACTCAACGCCAGCTTTGGCAAGGGCTATCGCGGCAAGCGGATGCCCCAAAATTACAGATCAACCGAGTTAAGCCGACCCGCACTCGCTCGATCTGGGTAGATGGTCAAGGGGCCTATCAGATCAAGGGAAACTATCAATTGGATCTGCGCTATAGCTCTCGACGGGTTAAGCAAAAAGTCCCATTTGAGGTGATTTTGCAACCAGTCCCCAACAGTGATAATTGGCAGTGGCTATACCCTGTGAGCGATTCCCCAGGGACACCACCCCAGTGGCAGACTCAGCTTTTGCCCAGCGATCCCCCTTCATAGCACTGGCCACTTTTACGGGTGGTTCCGGGCTTAAGACACCTCGAATCGC
The DNA here is from genome assembly GCA_027592485.1 of Cyanobacteriota bacterium. Lineage (GTDB taxonomy): Bacteria > Cyanobacteriota > Cyanobacteriia > Phormidesmidales > Phormidesmidaceae > PCC-6406. The sequence continues at coordinate 6,356 of JAQCKL010000148.1, read as the reverse complement.
GCTGATCCTTAGCACAGACGCAAAGGGGATCACAGCCTTGTCCCACAGCATTTCCTGGCTTGATGAGATACGGCTTATGGTCTGCGATTAAGGGTTTTTGCACCTCATCAAGTTGCAAAAGCGCTGTAACCGGACTAGCGACTGCTATGGCACGGCCCGACTCAAACTTTAAGACAACCCATGGTTTTTCAGGTCCCTGGGATGGCCGCTTTAAGATTGAAAGATTGGTATTAAAATGGCGCTCCCTGTACCTGCCATTTCGACTGTTATGCATAACGTTAACGACTGCTCAGAAGCTCGCTGTCCGATCCAGTTCACCCTAGAAATGGTGGGGGGTAAGTGGGCGATTTTAATCCTGCGAGAGCTCTTCGTCAGCAGTCGGCGCACCCACGAGTTTATTGAGGCGCTCCCTGGGATTAGCACCAAGACCCTCACGGCTCGACTCCGGGAGTTAGAGCGTCATGGCATTGTGGAGCGGCGTGTATATCCAGAAGTGCCCCCCCGCGTAGAGTATTCTCTGACCGATAAGGGGCGAGAAATTCAGCCGGTCATGGCCGCTTTAAAGCATTTGGGCGAGCGCTGGTTGCCCCAGGAAGCTTGCCACTGCCCCATGGACCTAGAGATTGCTTTAGCTGAAGAATCCCTGCCCGATCCGATCTCAGCTTAATCATGGCTGTGCAGACACCTGCTGAAGTTGCACAGCGTCGGTTCATCCCTATGGGATCGCAATCCATGATGTAAGGTGAAAGCCTAATTGTTCTCGCTCAACGTTTGTGGGTGGGCAATTCTACATCTAAGGTGATGTCATGTTTGCAACGACAACGGCTCTGGCCCTAGTCCTCGTGCCCCTAGTCGGAACTGTGCCTTTGGGTCCAGACCTAGCCCATACTGTCATCCTCGCTCAAGCCGAAGATCCCTACAGCAATTGGATTGATCTGTATACCGATAGCTTCGAAAATAGCCAGGGCAACACCATTACCCAGTCCTGGCTGCTCAACCCCAGCATTCAGAGAACGGGAGAAACCGTCCGTTTCACCTTGCTCTCCAAACGTAGTCCGGTCGGGAGTAACGGTACTGCAGCTGGATTGTTTGCATACATCGCCAATTGTGGCACCCTCAGCCATGCGATCGAGCGCATCACTTTTCTGGATACCGAGAATGGTGTCATCGATACCCACACCTACCAGTCCGCCCTGGAAGATGTCGATCCAGATTCACCGCTCTATCCCCACCTCCTAGACATCTGCAACGGGGCGTATGACGAGTAAGCCAAATCTGAGAGTGGGGTAAACCGCACCTCTCAATACCAGTTCCTTCCATTGTTTAGACGGTGATCCTGGTCAAAAATAAAGCATCTATATGCTGTTTTTTGAACACGGGGCCTAGACTATGGCGACAATTCTGGAAAAGGGCAATATCAGTATCCATACTGAGAATATTTTCCCGATCATCAAAAAGTGGCTCTATTCTGAGCATGAAATTTTTGTGCGGGAACTGGTCTCCAACAGTGTCGATGCGATTCAAAAGCTATCTCTCCTCACCCGATCCGGTGAATACTCTGGGGATGTGAGCAATCCAGAAATTGAGATCGCCATAGATAAGGACGCGAAAACCCTCAGTATTTCTGACCCCGGCCTGGGTATGACCGCCGACGAGGTCAAGAAATACATTAACCAGGTTGCCTTTTCCAGCGCCGAAGAATTCATCACCAAGTTCAAAGATAGTGGTGATGGCGATGCCTCGATTATTGGTCACTTTGGCTTAGGCTTCTATTCGTCGTTTATGGTGTCGGATCGGGTTGAGATCGATACTCTCTCCTACAAGGCCGATGCTGAGGCGGTGCACTGGAGCTGTGACGGCACCACCGAATTTGAGCTGTCACCGTCCGAGCACAGCACGGTGGGCACAACGGTGACCCTACATCTGCTGGATGATGAGCAAGAGTATCTAGAGCCCAGTCGAATCAAGCAGCTGGTCAAGACCTACTGCGACTTCATGTCCATCCCTATCAAGCTCGATGGGGAGGTCATCAATAAGCATGAAGCTCTCTGGAAACAGTCTCCCAGTAATCTGAGCGACGAAGATTACCTAGAGTTTTATCGCTATCTCCATCCCTTCCAAGAAGATCCCCTGTTGTGGGTCCACCTGAATACCGATTACCCCTTCACGGTGAACGGCATTCTGTATTTCCCTAAAATCAAGCCTGATATTGACGTTACCAAGAGCAATATCAAACTGTTCTGCAACCAAGTCTTTGTCAGCGACAACTGTGAAGAGGTGATTCCCCGCTTCCTGCTGCCGCTGCGCGGGGTGATTGACAGCACCGATATCCCGCTGAATGTCTCCCGCAGCTTTTTGCAGAACGATCGCACCGTCCGCAAAATTTCTGATTATATTGCGCGTAAGGTCGGGGATAGCCTCAAGCAGCTCTATAAGGGCGATCGCGCCAAATACGTATCCTCCTGGCAAGACTTGGGCACCTTTATCAAATTCGGTTCCCTCAACGACGATAAGTTCAAGAAGCAGGTGGAAGATTTTGTGATCTTCCGTACCACCGCGAAACTCGATGCGGTTGAGGACACCGACACCGCAAAGGTCGAAGTCCAAACCGAAGGGGAAGATGCCTGGTCTGAGGTGGGTAGCAATACTGCTGCTGCCGTCGATGCCGAGGGCTATTCCTACACCACCCTGAGGGAATACCTGGACCGCAACAAAGACCGCCACGAAAATCGGGTCTTTTATGCCAACGATGCCACTGCTCAGGCCACCTACATCGCCCTCCACCAATCCCAAGGGCTAGAGGTCCTCTTCCTCGATACCTTTATTGACACCCATTTCATCTCTTTCCTAGAGCAAGAATATACGGATGTTAAGTTCTCGCGGGTGGATGCCGATCTAGATGACACGCTGCTAGACAAAGAGCAGCCCAGTGAGATCGTCGACCCCGGCACCAACAAGACCCGCAGCGACGAAATTAAGGAGCTATTTGAAAAAGCCCTGAACCGTCCCAAGCTGAACGTGCGTACGGAAGCCCTCAAAACCGAAGGTCCGGATACCCCCCCAGCCATGGTGTTGCTGCCAGAGGCCACCCGGCGAATGCAGGAGATGATGTCGATGATGCAGCAAACAGCCATGGAGTTTCCGGAAGAGCATGTTTTGCTGGTTAACACCGCTCACCCGATGATTCAAAATTTGCTGAAGCTACAGCAAGGCACCATTGTGCAGACGGATGGCTCTGCCTCTCCCGCCGGAGAAATGGCTACGATGATTTGCCAGCATGTCTATGACTTGGCCTTGATGGCCCAGAAGGGATTCGATGCCGACGGCATGAAGGCATTTGTGACGCGCTCCAACCAACTTCTGACCCATCTAACCGAGCGTTAGAGGTCCGTTGAAGCGCGAAAGCCCCAGCCCTTACTCCCAGGGCTGGGGCTTTTCGTACGAAGGCTGAAATGTTACGGAATGTTGCAATAATCTAAGCCGCCTGATAATATATTACAAAAGCAGGCAGCTTACTAAAGGATATTTTAGATATGCGCTATACGGTTGAAGATGGTGGGCGACTCAATAATTTTGCGGTTGAACCCAAAATGTACGAAGCTGAGCCGCCAACTGCCTCCGAAAAGCGCAACTACATCATCCTTGCTGGCTTAGCCTTAGCATTGGTGGGCGGTCTTATGACAGTGGCATTTGTGGTCTCATAGCCGCTCCCTGATGATTTTCAATATGATTTGATAGGCACAGGCAAATAGCACTGTGCCTATTGTGTTATTTGGCCTTTGCCCTCAGCTGGGAGACTTTCAAGGGAACCCGTTGGGCCAGCAGATAGCGACCTATGGTGGTTAGAAGCCCTAGGGCCGTGAGCTGGAACTCCCTCATGTACTGAACGTCTCACCCTGCTAGGACGAATGATTGAATAGATGTAGAGAGCAGCAAAAATTTGCATAAGTTGATGGCCATGAAAAGTATTTTTCGCCGGATAGCAACGTTAGGTTTGGCGGGTGGAGCCCTGCTTGGCATCTCAGCGATCGCCTCTCCAGGGGCCTGGGCCCTCAGTGAGGCTGAAATTGTCGCCAAGCTAGAAGGTATCCCGGTTTTTGTGATTGTGGATGAAGAAGGGCGATCGCTCACCGCTAATGTCGCCACTACAGCCGACACCGAAGTTAGTGTGCCGGTGGTGTTTATCCATGGTTCTGATGCCGAAACCTTTTTGAGTAGTGCCCAAGCAGAGGAAGCGGCCTTTGCCGAGGGCGCTCAAATTGCGCTTCTTTCCCTGGGGAGCCTCTACGAAGAAGCCAGCGACCAGCTAGACAGCGCATCGTTGGTGTATGTCGCCACCCCCCAGGAAGTAGCTGCAGCCAGCAGCATTGCCCAGCTCGGGGAAAACGAGACCTTTAGCGGTGTCCCCCTATTTGCTGCGGTCAACCTAGAGAATGGTCAGTATCTGCTTTACGCCGATGACACATTACCGGTGTTCTTCTCTTTAGCGGACCTGCAAGCTCAGGTTGGCCCCTATGTGGAAGCCAATCCTGAGATCCAAGACACCATCGGAGTTGAGGTTTTGACCCTAGAGGGATTACTGGAGGGCATGGAATCGAATAATCCGGAGCTCGATCAATTGCTAGAGTTAGTCCGCTTTGTGCCCTCGTCCACAACGATTAATTACCTCCAGGGTGGATCGGGTAACTAAGGGCTAGGAGACCCGGAGCCCTTAACTTCCCTCTGCAGGGGGTGTCGTATGTTCAATGATGGGGCAGATGCTGCCTTCCAGTTGCTCAGTCTGATCGGCCCCATCCATCAGCTCCGCTAACTGACCTCGGAGCTGCTGTAACTGAGTGATTTGGTGATCGATGGCCTCAATCTTGGCCTCAAACTTTTGGCGGACATTCTTACAGGGACGAGATCCCTGATCCGCAATGGTGAGGATGTCTTGAATGTCTTGCAAGCTCAGCCCTAAGGCTTGCGATCGCCGAATAAAGTGCAGCCGTGCCAGGACGGCTGGGTCAAACAGTCGAAACCCACCAGACGAGCGACAACTGGCCTGAATCAAGCCTCGATCTTCGTAATAGCGCACGGTTTTCACCGACAGTTGAGTTTGGGTGCTGACCTCGCCAATGCGGAGGAGCGTTTCACTGTGAGTTGTCATAACCGTGAAAATCAAAGCTACAAAGTCATACGTGTCATCCTAGAACATTAAAGATCACGGCACGAAAGCATTGTAGAGAGAGTCAGCCTCAGGTCATGGGGTATCAATCCGAGCCAATTTTTGAGTATTCTCCTAAATGGCTCTTAACAGGACTGTCATGCTAGATCTCACTGGAAAAAATGCGCTTGTTACCGGAATTGCGAATAATCGCTCCATTGCCTGGGGCATTGCTCAGCAGCTCCATGCGGCAGGGGCAAATCTAGGGGTTACCTATCTGCCTGATGACAAGGGCAAGATGGAGAAAAAAGTGGCCACCTTAGTAGAGCCCTTAAGCCCTTCCTTGTTCTTGCCATGTAATGTTCAGGATGAGGCCCAAACAGCGGCCACCTTTGATGCCATCAAAGATCAATGGGGACAGCTTGATATCTTGATCCACTGTCTGGCCTTTGCAAATCGCGATGATCTGATGGGCAACTTCAGTGATGTCTCTCGCCAAGGCTTCCAGACAGCCCTGGACATTAGCGCTTATTCTTTGGTCAGTTTAGCCCGGGCCGCTAAGCCCTTAATGACGGCAGGGGGCAGTATTGTCACCCTCACCTACCTGGGGGGGGTACGGGTGATTCCCAACTACAACACCATGGGGATTGCCAAGGCCGCCCTGGAAATGAATGTACGCTACCTGGCCGCTGAAATGGGAAGCCAGCAAGTTCGGGTCAATGGGATTTCTGCTGGTCCGATCCGCACCCTCGCCTCCTCAGCGGTAGGCGGTATTTTAGACATGATTCACCATGTTGAAGAAGTCGCTCCCTTGCGACGTACGGTCACCCAACAGGAAGTGGGGAATGCCGCCGCTTTTCTGTGCAGTGACCTTTCTAGTGGCATTACGGGGCAAATTCTTTATGTTGATTCAGGCTACGCCATTATGGGGATGTAGGATCTCGGGTTAGGGGCTAAAAGCACTGTTACGATTCGGTTCCACTGACCTGCTCTGGACTGGATTACCGTACGATCCTTGGCACGTAGCGTGAACTAGTGGATCTTGCTATGGCAGTGGCCAGTCCGGCTAGGACAAGACTGCGAGCCCCTTTGCTGCTATGCAGAGCATCAGAGTGATCCTAGGTATCCTAAACAAAGTGACCAACCCTATAGCAGTCGCCAATTGCATTAAGACATAAGCTAGAAGCATTTCCCATCTCCGGTGAGTGCCATG
>JAQCKL010000147.1 GCA_027592485.1 Cyanobacteriota bacterium | reverse complement strand
AAGCGTCACGGGCTTTTTGCAACCACTAGCTTGTTAAACAAATCTTTTATTCGAAGTGCCCTTAATCAACCAGTCAGGTTCAGCGGTAGCCAATAAATCCTGACGATTGAAGCCCCAGGTTACCGCAGCCACTCTAATCCCAGCAAATCGAGCCGCCTCGATATCCCGCGCTTCATCCCCCACATAAATCACCTGGCTCGGCTGCCATCCTTGCTGCTGAATCAGTCGGCGAATCAATCGCCCTTTGCCAAACAAAGTACCGCCCCCAACAACCTCGACAAAGTAATCATCCAGTTGGTGGGCCGCCAAGAACTTCCGCACGTTGGCGGGTTGATTAGAGGTGGCAATGGCGAGGGTGTGATCGGGCCTTAAACCCGCTAGTAGTTCTGGGATGCCTTGAAAAGGCGGAATATGGGCGCTAGTGCGTTGCAGCTCTTGCCGGAGTCGCCTTAGCAGAGCCGGAATTTTGAATACGGAAATTTCAGACTGCCGAATCAGTTGGCGAGCATTTAATCCTTTCAGATCCTCTAGCTGACTCAGGTCGGTGGGCACATAGCCAAAAATAGGGGCTAAATCATTGGTGATCGCGACGATCACCTCCAAGCTGTCCGCCAGGGTGCCATCAAAGTCGAATAAAAATACTGCCACTAACTGACAAGTTCATCAAAACGATAGATCACAACCCCAGTTTGGGGGTGATTATCTACGGCCACATAGCCCTGTCTAACCATATCTCTGAGCAGCACTTCCGATTCCTCAAAGCCCATACCGGTTTCCATCACAGCCTGGGTCACCGAAAGCTGTCCTTGGTGCTTACTGGCAGCGGTCAACAGCTTGATGCGTTTTTCTTCGGGCGAGGGTGCGGCAATCGTTTCTGAGGAAGAGGTCTGGGGCGATGGGATGCCATAGGGTCCAAAACCGTATTTCGCCCGCAGCTTAAGCTGGTGTTCTTCGGTCATCCCCGGCACTAGGAACACATCAATGAATTGCCCCACCCCAAAGATACCTAGGGTACAGAACCAAAAAAGCCCTGAAACAATCTTGCCGTTGTATAGCCGGTGTAGTCCTGAAAAACCAAAGAAACCGGCCAACCAAAGAATGTAGGCGGTCACCAACCGTTTTTGATCTGACGATGCTGCTGTCATGGAAGCCCTCCGCTGCCCCAATTCTCTAATTATAAAGAGAGCTCTGCATCCAGGCCCATCGGACTTTTCACCATCACTAGGGAGGATTGCCGTCCTTCGGTCAAGGGAACATCCAATCGCTCGCTATCGGTTGAGGGATTGTCGCCCATTCGAGCCGCGTTGCAAGGATCCCAGCACTGTGGGCACTAGAGCCATTCCAGGGGAGGCAATGGGTTGGGGGGATGACAAGGCTCACAGCAAGTGAGTGCGCCACAGTTTGGCCCGGCAGATCAAGGGGCTGAATTGGGAGATCAGTTGCTTTTGCTCCCAGGAAGGAGAACGCTGCACGATATCAAATTTAGCGATCGCGGCGGCAATTTTACGGGCATCGGGTTTTGGGATACCCGCTTTGACGAGCAATTGCCAGTAAGCCACACCAATGCGCTTGATATCGGTATTGCGATCCTGAATACGAGGAAGCGTTGCGGTCATTGTCATGGTCGTCAGGGGAAAGGAACTTGATGCCTATAACTATCTCGTGATCGCCCCAAGCTTTCAGTGATTAATGGGGAATGCCAGGGTGATTCGCGAAAAGACCCTGAGTGATTCTACGGATGCCGGGGCCGTGACCCCTCAGATCACCCGAGTTGATCTGAGGGGGGCCGGGTTGTGTCTCTGATCACCCGTCAATGCCGTCCAATCGGTCATCCCCAGAAATTCCTTAAGTTCTGAACCATAGCCTCACAGACTTGAGGCCAGAATGCTTGATAATAATCCTGCTTCGTTTTGTGCGATGACCCGATGAAAGCAACCTCACTGCCTTTGCTGCTACTAGCCTGCTGGAGCAACAGCGTCTTCATGAGCTCAGCCCAAGCCCTACCCCCACCCGAAGATATTCCTGAAGAGATCCTGCGCACAGAGATGATTACCGAAGGGCGATCGCCCCTCACTGGCGAGGCCCTTACCGCTGCTGAGTATGCTCAGTTACAAGAGCAGCTCCAAACCACGGACGTTCAACTTGTACCGGAAAACCTGCAGCAACTCATATTTTTATTGCAAATCCGTCGGCTTCTAAAGCCACTGGTGCCAATTTTGCCCTGATCCCAATTGGGCGTCCCCATGGCTCTGATTAATTCCCTTTCAGAGAAAATCTGATTTAAAAGGGCAGTGCCGATTAGAACGTTAAGATGCGTTACTCTATTTTGCAGATAGTAAAGCAAAGATATAAGCGTAGATCGACGTTTTTCGCTGCTTCTGCCTTTCAATAACGCTGTATAAATCTCTATTTAGGTCATCTATGGCTGTAACGGTTGCCCCCGAGCAAATCAATCGCATCGTTTGGAATCAGCATCACAATCCCTTCGAGGTGCTGGGACCCCACATGATTCAGCAGGATGGGAAAACCGTCTGGGCCGTACGTGTGTACCTCCCTAATGCTGAAGCTGCTTGGGTGATTTTGCCGGAGGACCGTCAAGATTATCCAATGGAGAGTAGCCACGAGCCTCACTTCTTCGAATACTTGATTGAAACTGAAGAACTCGCAAATTATCAAATTAAATATAGAGAGGGCGATCGCCACCAGGTGATTTATGATCCCTACGCCTTTAAAACCCGCCGCGTCACCGACTTCGACATTCACCTCTTCGGCGAAGGCAATCACCATCGCATTTATGAAAAGCTGGGCGCTCACCTGACCACCATGGAAGGGGTCTCCGGCGTGTACTTTGCCCTGTGGGCACCCAATGGCCGCAACGTCTCAGTGTTGGGAGACTTCAATAATTGGGATGGCCGTAAGCACCAAATGCGCCTCACCGGTGGTGGTATCTGGGAACTGTTTATCCCTGAGCTTGAGATCGGTGCTTCTTATAAATACGAAATTAAAAACGAACACGGTCATATTTACGAGAAGTCCGATCCCTATGGGTTTCAGCAAGAAACCCGGCCCAAAACCGCCTCCATTGTCGCCAACCTAGACGAATACAAATGGAGTGACGCGGATTGGATGGCGGAGCGGCGTAACAGCGACCCCCTCACCAAGCCTGTGTCGGTGTATGAGGTCCATATTGGCTCTTGGCTCCACGGCTCATCGGCAGAGCCCGCCCTTCGAGCAGATGGCACCATAGAGCCCGCCGTTACCGTCGCCGAACTCAAGCCAGGTGCCCGTTTCCTGACCTATCGGGAACTCGCCGAGCATTTGATTCCCTACGTCAAGGAGATGGGCTTTACCCACGTAGAACTTCTACCCATTGCCGAGCACCCTTTTGATGGGTCCTGGGGCTATCAGGTCACCGGCTACTATGCCGCCACCTCCCGCTATGGCAGCCCTGAAGACTTGATGTACTTTATTGACCAGTGCCACCTCAACGGCATTGGGGTGTTGGTGGACTGGGTGCCGGGTCACTTCCCCAAGGATGGCCATGGTTTGGCTTTCTTTGACGGCACCCACCTCTACGAACACGCTGATCCCCGCAAAGGCGAGCATAAGGAATGGGGCACCCTGGTCTTTAACTATGGCCGCAATGAGGTGCGTAACTTCCTGGTGGCCAACGCTATTTTCTGGTTCGACAAGTACCACATCGATGGGATGCGGGTGGATGCAGTGGCTTCCATGCTGTATCTAGACTATTGCCGTGAACCCGGCGAATGGCTGACCAACGACTACGGCGGTCGCGAAAATATCGAAGCGGCTGACTTTCTGCGCCAGGTCAACCATCTTCTCTTTAGCTATTATCCCGGTGTGCTCTCGATCGCCGAAGAGTCTACCTCTTGGCCAATGGTGTCTTGGCCCACCTATGTGGGGGGCTTAGGCTTCAACCAGAAGTGGAATATGGGCTGGATGCATGACATGTTGGATTACTTCAGCATGGATCCCTGGTTCCGCCAGTTCCACCAAAACAACGTCACCTTTAGCATTTGGTACGCCTTTAGCGAAAACTTCATGCTGGCCCTCTCCCACGATGAGGTGGTCCACGGCAAGAGCAACATGCTGGGCAAAATGCCGGGGGATGAGTGGCAAAAGTTTGCCAACCTGCGGTGCTTGTTTGCCTATATGTTCATGCATCCAGGCAAAAAGACCCTGTTCATGAGCATGGAATTTGGTCAATGGAGTGAGTGGAATGTGTGGGCCGATTTGGAGTGGCACCTGCTCCAACATGAGTCCCACAGCAACCATAAGCACTTCATTGCTGAACTAAACGCGTTCTACAAGCGTGAGCCCGCCCTCTATACCCAGGACTTTACCCAGGAAGGGTTTGAATGGGTGGACTGCAGCGATAACCGTCACAGCGTAGTGGCCTTTATCCGTCGGGATAAGGCGAGTCATGACTTCATCTTAGTGGTGTGCAACTTTACCCCTCAACCCCACAGCCACTATCGAGTCGGTGTGCCCGAACGAGGCTATTATCGAGAAATTTTCAACAGCGACTCCCGTACCTTTGGGGGCAGCAACATGGGTAACCTGGGGGGTAAGTGGTCCGAGGACTGGTCTTACCACAACCGGCCTTATTCCCTTGATTTAACCCTGCCCCCTTTAGGGGTCGTGGCGCTGAAGCTGGATCGGGAGTACACCCAAACCATTGAGGCTGGAGAAGTCGTCTCCATTGATTAAAGGAGGGGATCTGGGTAAATTCAAGGCTCTCCGCAAGCCTTGAATTTATTGACATCGCTTTCAAGGACCCACAGCTGACGCATCGGCTGTGGGAAAGTTGATTCACAAAACTTGAGGCATGGGCAAAGGGGCCAAAAGGATATCTCCTCTGAACTTCCTGCGGTTTAGGTCATTAACTTAAAGAACCCATGGTAAAGTGAGAGACCGTGCATTGTTCTCCGCTGAGGCAACTGTTGCTTATGGCTGGGATGACTTGTTTGGGGTGACTCTGGCATAAGCATTGCTTCCTTGCCATGTAACCCTAATGGCATCAAGCTCACCTTAGGTTTCCAAAATCTAAACTCTTGGGTTTGAATCCTCGTATGTGCGCTCAGTTAGAGATTATCAAGCCGCTGCGGTTGGGGGCCAATAGGAGGTCTTCATAGGCCATCTCCACTGACTTGAGTCTAAAGGCTGCAAGTCGTGACCCACCCCCATAATCGATTAATAAGGCCGCAGCAATTGTGTGCCCTACTTGAAGTGATGGAAAGGCTGAACCCGTGGTAAAAAAGGAAGCCAGTAAGGAAACTCAGAAAGCGGTTGCTACCAGCACCGATGACGGTGGCGGTTTTGACGCCGCTCGCTTCCTCAAAGGCACCCAAGAAGAGTTGGCGAAGGTTGTCTGGCCTAATCGCCAGCAGCTGATCAGTGAGTCTGCTGCTGTGATCTTGATGGTGAGCCTTTCAGCAACAATCATCTATTTCATTGATCAGCTTTTTGGTTGGGTGTCGGGGAAGGTGTTTTAAATGGCTATGACAGACGACTTCATCCCGGATGAACAGATCGTAGAGAATAATGCCTCTAGTGCGGGGCAACCATCCAAGGGATCTTCCCGCTGGTATGCCGTACAAGTTGCTTCGGGGTGCGAGAAAAAGGTCAAGGCTAGCCTAGAACAACGCCTACAAACTTTAGACGTAGCGGACCGAGTTTTGCAGATTGAGATTCCTCAAACCCCGATTAAGCGGGTTCGCAAGGATGGCACCCATCAGAACGTAGATGAGAAGGTGTTTCCAGGCTATGTGTTGATCCGCATGATGATGGATGATGATGCATGGCAGGTGATTAAAAACACCCCCCATGTGATCAACTTTGTGGGCGCAGAACAGCGTCGGGCCTCGGGGCGAGGGCGAGGCCACGTCAAACCCATGCCCCTGAGCCGCGCTGAAGTGGAGCGGATCTTTAAGCGGGCGCAAGAGCAGAAGCCTGTGGTCAAGGTGGATATGGAAGCGGGAGACCGCATTACCGTCCTCTCCGGTCCCTTCAAAGACTTTGAAGGTGAAGTCATCGAAGTCAGCCCAGAGCGCAGTAAACTCAAAGCGCTCTTGTCGATCTTCGGGCGTGAAACCCCCGTGGAGTTGGAATTCAATCAGGTACAGAAAGAGAACTAATCGATGGCAAAGAAGGTTGTTGCACTAATTAAACTGGCGATTCCGGCAGGAAAAGCCAACCCCGCTCCCCCGATTGGCCCTGCCTTGGGTCAGCATGGGGTCAACATTATGGCGTTCTGCAAAGAGTACAACGCCAGGACCTCCGACAAGGTAGGTTTGGTGGTACCGGTAGAAATTTCGGTCTATGAAGACCGTAGCTTCACCTTTGTACTCAAGACCCCTCCTGCCTCTGTGTTGATCAAAAAAGCGATCGGCATTGAGAAGGGGTCTGGCGAGCCTAAAACCGTCAAGGTTGGGACAATCACTCGGGCTCAACTCCAAGAGATTGCCGAAACCAAGATGCCTGACCTCAATGCCAATGATATTGAGGCCGCCATGCGAATCATTGAAGGTACTGCGCGCAATATGGGCGTTACCGTCGCTGAATAGCATTAATTTCGTTGAATTGTTCACCTATCGGGGGAGAGGCTTTGCTTCGCTAACACCCCAAAGCAGAAAACATGGCAAAAGTATCACGTCGTCTAAAACAGGCCCAAGCCCAGGTTCAAAATCGCCTATATGAGCCCCTTGAGGCCCTGCAGCTTCTTAAGGAAACCGCAACGGCTAAATTTGTAGAGTCAGCAGAAGCCCATATCCGTTTGGGTATTGATCCTAAATATACGGATCAGCAACTCCGGACGACAGTATCGCTCCCCAAAGGAACCGGCCAAACCATTCGGGTGGCAGTGATTGCTCGGGGTGAAAAAGTCAATGAAGCGACTGAAGCGGGTGCTGATGTTGCTGGCTCTGAGGAGCTGATCGAGGATATCCAGAAAGGGATGATGGATTTTGACATCCTAATTGCTACCCCTGACATGATGCCGAAGGTGGCCAAGCTAGGGCGTTTACTGGGTCCTCGGGGTTTGATGCCCTCTCCAAAAGGTGGCACCGTTACCTTTGACTTGCCCCAGGCGATCGAAGAATTTAAGGCGGGCAAATTAGAGTTTCGAGCCGACAAAACTGGCATTGTTCATGTTACCTTCGGTAAGGTTGATTTCTCGGCTGAGGATCTGTTGATAAACCTAAAGGCACTCCAAGACTGTATCGATCGCAATAAGCCCTCTGGTGCTAAAGGTCGCTATTGGAGAACCATTAACGTCACCGCTACGATGGGTCCCTCCATTGAGATTGATGTCAATGCCCTTAGGGACCTTAAATTGACCGATGCCGTCTAGCAGACCATGGTTTTTGACTTTAATAGGGCATAGAAATCACCCTCTAATTTTTTGAATTCAATATTCAACCAGAGACCGTAGGTGCTGATTATTACAGCCTAATTGTCCTACCGAGGTTGACCTAGCTATCGCAGATTTGAGCAAACAGTAGATGTTGCCAAATCCTGCGATGGCTGTCAGCCCCGGTTCGAAACTGGGGCTTTTTGCTGGCTGCTGCTAGCCCTAATTAACCCCAGTAACAAGCTTGACTGATATCCCTAGCAAAAAGGAGGTGAGACAGAATGGGGAGAACACTCGAGAACAAAAAAGCCATTGTGGCCGATCTAAAGGGTCTGCTTCAAGATACCCAGTTGACCTTTGTGATTGATTACAAAGGCCTCTCGGTAGCTGAGATTAGTGACCTGCGTAATCGGCTGCGAGAGAAAGGTGGCATTTGCAAGATTACCAAGAACACCCTCATGCGCATTGCCGTAGAAGAGGATGAAAATTGGAAATCCATGCAGCCTCTTTTGCAAGATACATCCGCTTTCCTAATGGTGAAGGAGGATGTGGGCGGTGCCGTTAAAGCCTATAAGGAATTCCAAAAGGCAACCAAAAAAACGGAACTCCGCGGCGGTGTCATGGAAGGGCGAACCCTTTCTAAAGAAGATGTAGAAGCCTTAGGCGATCTACCTTCGAAGGAAGAGCTCTATGCCCAAATCGCTGGCACTATCAATGCCGTAACAACCAAAATTGCGGTTGGCATCAAAGAGGTTCCTGGGTCTTTGGCACGGAGTATCAAGGCTATTTCCGAGCAAGAGAAAGACGCGGCTTAAGGCTACTTTTAGCAGCCTGATTGCTTTTGCATTGTTTGGCCATTCAGTCAGACTTTGATCGTATCAGTTCAACATTCAAATCAAGGAGAACTATCCATGTCTGTGGTAACGGATGAAATTCTAGAAAAGCTAAAAACCCTTTCATTACTGGAAGCCGCTGAGCTAGTCAAGCAAATTGAAGAAGCCTTTGGCGTTAGTGCGGCTGCTCCTATGGGCGGAGTAATGATGGCTGCGGCTCCTGGTGCTGCTGCAGAACCTGAAGAAGAAAAGACAGAATTTGATGTTGTGGTTGAGGAGTTCCCTGCAGCCAAGAAGATTTCAGTCCTCAAGGTTGTCCGTGCCCTAACCGGCTTGGGTCTAAAGGAAGCCAAGGAAATCGTCGAGTCTGTGCCTAAAGCAATCAAAGAAGGCGTCTCTAAAGATGATGCTGAAGATGCTAAGAAGCAACTCGAAGAAGCAGGTGCTACGGTCACTGTTAAGTAACTTTTCTTGACGGGTCCAGCTTCAGAATAACTAACAGAGCCTCCTTGAAAATAGTCTTTTCAAGGAGGTTCTGTTTTAGCGTCTCCGGCCCTCTGCAATGCATGGAGTAAGGAGATTTTCAGAAAAGACGATACCCGTAGATACGGGTTTCACCATTGAAGACGCGACCTGCCGTCGGGTTACCTCTTGTGGGTGCCCTGGGGATAACGCCGATGGGGAAATCGGTTGGGTTGGGGCGATCTGTGAAGGTCGGGCAAAAGACCCGCTTCTACACCGATATACTCATTGTCGGAAATGGCCTAAGGCTGGGGTTCGTGTTCGCTGGCCCGCTGGCCCCCGAACCGCCGGGCGATCATGTCGTCGTAGGTGTCGGCGTAAGTGTCACAGGGGTTGAGAACAGGAGTTGTTGTGGAAGGGAGTAGTCAGTTAAAGTTTACCGA
>JAQCKL010000146.1 GCA_027592485.1 Cyanobacteriota bacterium | reverse complement strand
CATGGCACTCACCGGAGATGGGAAATGCTTCTAGCTTATGTCTTAATGCAATTGGCGACTGCTATATAGTGCTGGCCACTTTGCTTAGGACACCTAGGATCGTTCTGGTCCTTAGCGTAGAAGTAACCTGGCTCGCAGTCTGGTCTTAACTGAACTGGCGACTGCGATATACGCTCCACCCTCCAGCAAAACCCCTAACTTTATGACTATTACTCCCCTAGATACGGTTACGGCCATCCAGCAGCGGCGATCGATCAAAAGCTTCAAGCCTGATCCCATTCCCCCAACACTGCTGCACCAACTGGTGGAACTCACCGTTGCCGCTCCCAGTAGCTATAACCTCCAAGGTTGGCGCATTGTCATTGTCCAAGATGCCGCTCAAAAGCAAGCCCTCTCCGAAGCGGCCTTTGGTCAGCCCCAGGTGGTGCAGGCCCCCGTCACCTTTGTCTTTGCCGCCGACAGCAGCAGTTGGCAAGATGAGGCCGTTATGGGTCAGATTTACCAGCAAGGCCTTGACAGCGGCGCTTGGCCCCAGCAAACCGTGGACTATTTCAAGGGAGCCATTCCCCAATTCATGACGGCTCTGGGGCCTAAAACCCGAGAATATACCATCAAAGACGCCATGATTGCGGCCACCCATACCGCCCTGGCGGCTGAGGCCCTGGGGTTATCGAGCTGCTTTATGAATGGCTGGCTCGAAGACAAGGTGAAGGCTGTGATTGGGGCGGCGGACAACCCTGATATCGGCATTGCCCTACTGCTGCCCATTGGTTATGCGGCTGCACCCCGCCAGAATCCTGGTCGTTTGCCCTTATGTGCCAACGTCTCGGTAGACCAGCTCGGTACGGCCTACGGGAGCTAGGACAAGCCATGGCTGACATTATTGTTCGGCGGGCGATCGCAGCCGATATAGACGCGATCGCCACCTTCAACCAGGCATTAGCGGCAGAGACCGAACACCGCATCTTAGAACGCTCGACGGTGCAAGCTGGAGTGGCGCAATTACTCGCTCGTCCAGAGTTGGGGTTCTACCTGGTGGCGACCGTGGCCGACCAACCCGTGGGGTGTTTACTGATCACGACGGAATGGAGTGACTGGCGCAATGGCCTGTTCTGGTGGATTCAGAGCGTCTATGTACAGTCCGAACACCGCCGCCAGGGCATTTTTCGCCGCCTTTACGGAGAAGTCGAATCCCTGGCGCAGCACCAGGGAGGCATCTGTGGCTTGCGCCTCTATGTAGAGCAAAACAATACGGCGGCCCAGGCCACCTATCGTGACTTGGGCATGGCCCCAACCCCCTATCAAGTCTATGAAACGTCTTTACCCAGCGGAGCGATACCGTCAGGCCAAGCCAATTTCTCCGCAGACTGATCGATGCGCTCACAATGGGGAAAGGCTATGGACGAATTGCAACTCATACTCATAACGAGTATGATATAGGGGCGTTGATCTTAATGGCTTGCTCCAACCGGCTTGGGGCAGTCCTTGCGATCTCGGCATGGGCTCAGCCCCGGTTTCCGTTGATGCTGAGCTGCTTGCGTCAGCTTCGATTGAGTATTGACTGGTTTTTATTGTTTCGCACTGAATTTTAGGAGGGTGACCCATGGTTGCAACTGCGACGAAAGCAACAGCCCGTTTTTACCCCACCCGGATTGACCTTCCCCAGGGGGTGCGATCTCAGGTGGTGACCGTTTTAAATCAAACCCTGGCTGCCAGTCTGGATCTCAAGACCCAGATCAAGCAGGCCCACTGGAATGTCAAGGGCAAGGACTTCTTCCAACTCCATGAGCTGTTCGACGAAATGGCAGGCGAGATGGAAGAGTATGTGGACATGGTGGCAGAGCGGGTTACTGCCCTGGGTAGCACGGCCCTTGGCACCGCTCGGGTTGCCGCTGAGGCATCTATCCTGCCCGAGTATCCCCTGGATGCCGTCGAGGGTGATGAGCACATTACGGCATTGGCAGAGCGCTACGCCGCCTATGGTAAGCATGTCCGGGAGGCGATCGAGCAGACCGATGCGGCGGGGGATGCCGATACTGCAGATTTATATACGGAAATTTCTCGCACCATCGACAAGCGCCTCTGGTTCCTAGAGGCCCATCTCGTGACGAAGGCTGATGTCATCTAGGGTGCTGCCCGCTTTGTTTGGGGAGCCCATTAGGCGGCTCCCTAGCTAGGCAAGGCTTAACCCACTCCCCTGTTTCCCACAGTCGGAAAATAGGGGAGTTTTGCTGGGGCCGTTATGGCCGTCGCCAGGCCGGTTCAGGCAAGACTGCGAGCCACTTTGCCTCTGCGCTAGGGATCCGCGCAAGCCTAGGTGCCCTAAGCAATGGGGCCAGCACTGTATTACGGTGCTTTGCTGAATCCCTCAGCCATTGGTCAGATTTGCCACACTTTAAAAAGGATAGAGATCACGCTGCCCCCCTTAAGGGTTTGGGTCAAGCTGTAGGAGGTCTGATGTCGTTTTTAAAGTCATTGGCAGGGCTGTGCCTAGGGACTGCCCTTGTGTTTGGGGGTATGGCCACCGGTCAAGGTTCAGCGGTGCAATTGGCCGACGGTACCGTCGCCTTTGAGGTGCCGCCCCAGCTTTCTGCCTTCTATGCGACCCGAAATCGAGCCGGAGATCGCCACAGCACCTACTATTTCACCCTCGCTATCCCTGCCGATGCCGGTGAACCGCTGGCCAGCATCGAAATCACCCTCACGGAAGGGCGCGCTAATTTGCTCCGTTATAATCTCGCCGACACGACCCTATTTACGGGTGAGCCCAGCGATCGCGGCGATACTATTCCCCTAAGCAACGTCACCTATGACGACGAAACCCAGGTCATGACCGTCTTGCTAACAGAACCGGCCTTGCCTGGGCAACGGGTTACCCTAGCCTTACAGCCTGTGCGTAATCCCCGCTGGGAAGGGGTCTATCTTTTTGAGGTGGTGGTGACCCCAGCCGGGGAACTCAATCGCCCCCAACGGGCCGGGACCGCACGGCTACAGATTTACGACAATGACCGTGATCCCTTCTTAAATTAGTCACTGACATTAGTCACTGACCGCACTGGCTGCCTCCACCATGGGGCCATCACCCAGACCATGGTGGTTCGTCTTGACCCACTTGAGTCGTTTGGGACGAATGGCCATACGCAGGGTGACCGTTGCCACCACCAAGAACCAGTGCAGCAGGTAGAGCATCCCCTGGATGGTTTGTAAGACCTTACTGAGCAAGGACGTCGTTGTTTGAGTTTGACGTAAGCCATTCAACATCCCGATCGTCGAAAAGGCTAGGGCCGCGCTGGTGAGAGGGAGCAGCATCGGTGGCCGGTTACGAACGATCGCCAAAGCCAAATCAGGCACGGCCATGGTGGGCACAGCGTACTGAACCAGCCAGAACATGATTAAGTCCAATAACTTCCGCCACCCTAGGCGTTTGGGGGCTAATAACTGCCAGTAATCTAAATAGCGCTGATAGCCGCCCTCCGCCCAGCGATTGCGTTGATGCCATAGGGAGGCGAAACGGGTGACCCCTTCCTCGGAGACGGCTGGGAAAAGCACCACCGGAATTGCCCACCCCGTTAAATGGAGACGAAAGGTGAGATCCAAGTCGTCGGTGATAGTGGCTTCATTCCAGCCGCCAAATTGCTCCAAGGCGGTGCGTCGCACAAATTGGCCATTGCCCCGCAATTCCCCTAAGCCCCCGCTGGCCACCCGCTTGAGCTGACAATAGCCATCGAAGGCCATTTCGGTTGCTTGGCCACGGGTCCAGAAATTGGTGTCGGCATTGGCGATCTCCTTACGCACCTGAACCGCGCCCACCTGTTGCTGTTGAAAAAGGGGCACCACGCGCAGCAGCAGATCAGTGGGAACTTGGGCATCGGCATCAAAGACAGCCAATAGGTGGCCCTGGGTCTGGGGCCACGCCTGATTCAGGGCCCCCGACTTGCCCCCCGTCGCACTCCCATCTCGATGAATGACATGGACATTGGGGTACTGAATCGCGAGCTGATCGAGCTGCTCGCCCGTGCCATCATCGCTATTGTCATCAATCATCCAGAGGTCGTAACGTCCCTGGGGGTAATCCAGACTAGCGAGGGCTTCGACCAGTCGAGTAATGACGGAGACTTCATTTTTGGCGGCCACCAAAATGGACACCTGGGGCCATTGGGTGCGATCTGGGACGGCACCCTCCGCAAGATCGCTCGGTAAGGCATCCGGCAGTGGCTCTACCTTGGCAAATAGCAGGTTGAATAAATAGGCCCCTGCCCCAAGGGTGAGGCCATAGACAACCCAGCTGCCCCAAACCCATAGGTGTAGCCCCAAGACGATCCCCCATAAACTGCCTAGGGCGATCGCTGCCTTCAGTCGCCTGGAGCCACCGCTCTGCAATGGCTGCAATGGCTCCAAATGGGGGGGATGCCCTTGGGATGCCCTTGCCTGAGTTGTATGGGTCATAGTCAGTCCCTAAACCAAATCTCTACTCAACGTTTGTTTGCCGGTACGTCTTGGGATCGATGGCCTCGTGACGAGTTGGCTCCGATCCAGGCTCCAGCCAGGGGTAGCATCGGGGTTTGTCTGGAGATCAAAGCATAATGTTTTTAAAAATGAGTCACCGGGTATGCTCTAGGAGAATTGAATAGTACGGAGGGCGGGGCCACCTGGATGCAGAAAAACCCTGCCAATCAAAACGGCGGTCCAACCTCGAAAGATGATACTGACCGGTTCTGGCTTAGCTCAATGGGAAGAATGTACGGGACTCAAACCTAAGATTTCCCTCAATCATCCTAGCGGTTCGAGGTCTCCTCTAGGTGATTAGCGGTGGCAGGTCTGTGTTATCACTGGTGGCATTGTTCCTCTCTCGCTAGAAGGACAAGGCCAGAAACGAGACCTTCAAATCAACCAGCTCATCGGCGACTTAGACCTTTGTGCTGGCAGTCGTGACATGTTCAATGGGAGCTATGACGATTACCTTCGATGAAATCAAACCGGCTACAAAGCAAGATATTGGTGTGTATTTGCCTTACTACCAAGGCACCAAACGCAATGCTTTGCCCTATGCTATCGGTCTCTATAAGCGAGGCAATTTAGAGGGAGAACGCATCATTGAGGGAGGGGACAGCATCCCTTTTTTGGCAACCTGGAATGTCTCAACCTTGCCAGCAGACCTAACTCGGTGTCGTCTGCAGTTTGATGATGACGCTGATTTAAGCTATGAAATCACGCTAGCGACCTTTGAGTTTGTCGATTATCTCTTTGATGTAGTGGTGGCCCTCCGTCAGAAGCGGGCTGCTGACTTCTCCAAAGGCTTCTATCGAAAGCTGCTGCGATTGGATGACTAACCAAGCTGCCAGGCGGAGCCACGGTTGGTGGCACAATGAAGAGATAATTCTTGTTTACACTCTGCGGTGAGGATTAAACGGCGTGCCCAAATCAGCCAAATATGTCTTGATTGGGTCGACAGAAGCCCATAGTGGTAAGTCGGCGATTACATTAGCGATCGCTTTCCAGCTCATGGCTCAGGGCATCAAGGTCGCCTATGGCAAACCCCTCGCCACTGTGGAGATCCCTGACCATCAGGGTGCTTCTGTCTGTGCTGATACCGATCTCAACTTTATTCCAGAGGTCCTCTCCCTCCCGGCAACGGCCTGTTTGCCGACCCTGCTCTGCCTAGATGAGGATGTGGTCACGGCCCAAATGCATCAAAATGGGGCGGCAGATTTTACTGAGGCCCTGCATCAATACAGTGCCCAGGCAGGGGAGAATGTGGTGTTGGTCGAGGGACCAGCCACCCTAGAGCAAGGGGCGCTGGTAAAGCTAGCGTTGCCCGACATGGCCAAGGCCCTAGATGCGTCTGTGCTATTGGTCATGCGGTTTAACCCTCGCCAGATGGTCGATGAAATCCTATCTGCCCAGCAGCGCCTGGGTTCACGGCTATTGGGAGTTGTCATCAATGGCATTCCTGAGGCCGACCAAGTCTTTGTCACAGAGAAGGTCTTGCCCTACTTAGAGGGACAAGGCATTGCGGTGTTGGCCACGTTACCTCAGATGCCCTACCTCCAGGGGGTGCGAGTGAGTGAACTGGTGCGTCGTTTAGACGCGGAGGTCTTGTGCTGCGACAACCATTTAGATCTCGTGGTCGAGAGTCTTAAAATTGGGGCAATGAATGTTAACTCAGCCCTTCGTTTTTTTAGACAGGGCATCCATCAGGCTGTGGTGACCGGCGGTGATCGTCGCGATTTGCAAATTGCCGCATTAGAAACCTCTACCCACTGCCTAATTTTGACGGGACAAATTTCTCCCACGGAGGATGTGATTACCTTCGCCACAGACAAGGAGATTCCGGTGCTATCAGTGGTGACTGATACCCTCACGACCGTGGAGCGCATCGATACGCTATTTGGTCAGGTCCCCCTGAATAACCCTGACCAAGTTCCCCTCGTGCAAGAGGTACTGGCAAAGCATTTAGACATCAGCCGCCTCATGGCGTTGTTGGCGATTGATCCACCCACCATGGCAGAAACTACAGCGTCTTAGCCAGTGCTTGGGTTTGAGGGGATCTTCCCTAAATCCCATAGGCTGATACAATGAGCGCGTCCTCGCAATCCGTGTATCTCCGTTGAGCCAGTCTATTGAAGCCCCCTTAGAAACCCCTAAGGTTGACGTATTTTTGCAAGAGCTTGCTGCGATTCAACAGTCAGGTTCAAAGCGCGTCGCCATCTTAGGATCTCGCCATGTCCCCATTACCCATCAGAAACTGATTGAGCTGATGACCTATGCGCTGGTCATGGCAGGCAATACAATTTTGACCTCGGGAGCAACGGGAACTAATTCTGCTGCCATCCGAGGAGCCATCCAGGCCGATCCCAATTTGCTGACGGTGATTCTGCCCCAAAGTCTGGATAAGCAGCCCCAGGAGTCTCGGGATCAGTTGGACCAAGTTATGCATTTGGTGGAAAACTCGACTAATGATGCCCTGACCTTGGCAGAGGCCAGTGCCCTTTGTAATCAAGAAATCATTTCTCGGTGTCAGCAACTAATCTGTTTTGCCTTCCACGACAGCCATACGCTGTTGCAAACCTGCCAGGATGCTGAGGATCAGCGCAAAATTGTGACGTTGTTTTATTTCGACTAGGATTTTTGGATTCATGAATTTGGCCTTTCTTGGAGCAGTCCCGATTCCTGGTCTGCTCCTTTGTTGTATGGTGCTGGCGGCCATATTGATCTACGTTCCTTTTGGTGTCGTAGCGATCGCCCGTTTTCAAGTCGGCTATGACCCCTCTGCGCCTAGGGCGCTGTTTGATCAGCTGCCTCCCCACGCCCAACGGGCGACCTGGGCCCACGAAAATAGTTTTGAAGCCTTTACCCTGTTTGCCCCTGCAGTGTTAGCTGCCTACGTGACCGGGCAAGACTCTACCCTGGCCTTAGGCGCTGCCATCGCCCATGTGGTAGCCCGTTTGCTCTATAGCCTGTTCTATATTTTGGATAAGCCGCTGCTGCGATCACCCATGTATGCGATCGCGGCCTTGGGTACCTTTACGTTATTTGCCATGGCTTGTACCTCTGCCTTACGCTAAGAAGCGCCCATTAAGAGTGTTTATTAATCTGTAATTATGGCTTCTAGTTACTCCTTTGATGTGGTCAGCGATTTTGATCGCCAAGAATTAGTCAATTCCTTGGATCAAACCCGGCGGGAACTAGAAACCCGCTATGACCTCAAAGGCAGTAAAACCACCCTGGATCTAGGCGAAGACACGATCACCATTGAGACCGATGGCCCACTCACCCTCCAGAGTATTCACACCATCCTGCAAACCAAAGCGGCCAAGCGTGACCTGTCCCTAAAGATTTTTGAGTTTGGCACCACCGACTCTGCCAGTGGCGGTCGAGTTCGCCAGGTAGTAACCCTAAAAAAGGGGATTGACAAAGAAATCGCCAAGCAAATCAGTAAGCTGATTCGCGACAGCCTCAAGAAAGTACAGGCTTCTATCCAAGGGGATGCGGTGCGAGTTACGGCCAAGTCCAAAGATGACTTGCAGCAAGCCATCGCCTTGCTCAAAGGGGAAGAATGGCCGGTTGCCCTGCAATTCAATAATTTCCGTTAACGGTACCTTAGGCGGCCCTTGGAACGTATCGTCACCTCAACGCTTGGGTCATCCACAGGGCCGTAGTGTTGTATCCCAGCTTGCGGTAGAGCGCTTGGGCTGCCGCATTATGGGCAAAGACCTGTAGCCCTAGCCGTTCATCCCCTCGACCGGTTGCCCATTGCTGGGCCTGTTGTAATAACGCCGTGGCAATACCCCGGCGGCGGTGCTCAGGGGTGACATACAAGAGCAAAATACAGCCGTAGCGATCCCCTTGATGGGGATTGATCGCGTTGCCTAACCAGAGACATGCAACGGTTGTCGTTGGCGCGGCAGCTAATGCAACCCACCAGAGGGGGACATCATCGACAAAATGGGTGTAAACCGTCTGGGTAAGCGCCTCAAGTCGGCAATCATACCCCTGTTCGTCGTAGGCCAGCGCCATCCACTGCACCAGCCGATCTCGATCTCGGTGATTCCCAACCTGTAGGTGATAGCCTTCTAGGTCAAAGGGAGAGGGGGGGAAAGTCACCCCAGGTCCCCAACCCAAAGATTGTTAGGCAGCGTAGCCGTTGCTTTAGCGGTATCCAAGCTAGCGGCAGGAGCGGTGACTCCATCTAAGGTCTCTTCAATGGGCGCAGGGGCCATCATGTCACTGGGCAAAAAGATCCGGGCACTGACAGCCACCATGGCAACCACAAAGGTCAGCACAATTAAGAAAGGGGCAACGTAGGCGCGAAGAAAAGCCATGGGTTTGGATGCGAGCAACAATCAGGGATGACAATTTGTAATG
Organism: Cyanobacteriota bacterium; assembly: GCA_027592485.1. Lineage (GTDB taxonomy): Bacteria > Cyanobacteriota > Cyanobacteriia > Phormidesmidales > Phormidesmidaceae > PCC-6406. Next base: position 273 of record JAQCKL010000146.1, on the reverse strand, counting down.
CTCCCTCCCTTATCCTACAGGGCATCCCCGTGCCTGAGATCGAGACGGACTTGAGGTATTCGAGTCCGTTTCCAATCGAGCGGCCATCCACTGATGGGGGGACAAAAGCGTCGGTGAAATCACGGCAAATTTTGATTATCGACATCAGCAGAAAAAAAGGTCCAAGAAGGGGGATTATCTGTGATAGGATTAGCAATCGTGGATGGCGGGTCGGTGCCCGAGTGGTTAATGGGGGCGGACTGTAAATCCGCTGGCTACGCCTACGCTGGTTCG
>JAQCKL010000145.1 GCA_027592485.1 Cyanobacteriota bacterium | reverse complement strand
ACCCCAGTATTCCCCCCACAAACAATACTTGGCTCCAAATGCCCGCAGACAGATTATCCAAGCCCAGTACCCTCAGCCCAAGGTATGAGAGCCCTCCAACCGCAAAGACCCCCAAGCCCATACCAATTACATCAATACGTCGCATGGTTAATTCAGGGCTTTATCGATCGGGGTTGGGGACGGAAATTTACAAAAGGACTCAGCAGCAGCATCCCTGGGAAGAAGGCAAACACCAGACCATACAGGAGGGTCCGCTCCACTGAACCCACGGCATTCCAGCGGGCCTTTAGGTAAAACAAGAGGGCTGCCGGTAAAACCAAGAGGTACGCGCCCGCGATCGCCCCATACAGCCCCAAGGTAATCAACACATCTTTGGAAAGGGTTAGGTCACTCAGCATAGGGTGATAGGTAATTTGGGGTGAACTATGGCCGATTGAGTCATTTGTGGCATTGGCCCCACAGCAGCGAACAATCAGTCCAATGTCATTCTAAAGGTCAAATTAGCGTGTTAGGACGCAGATTGACCGATACAATGAGAAGTCCAAATGGTGACTGAGTAAAGTCATTCATTCGGGGGGGCGTGGCGGAATGGTAGACGCTACGGACTTAGAAAACTGAGCCTTGATGGAGAAATCTGTCAAGTGGAAGCTCTCAAACTCAGGGAAACCTAACCCTGGCAACTGGTTACTCTAAACCAATTGTTGGGTATGGCAATCCTGAGCCAAGCCAAGGGAAACACATTCCCTTTGGAAGGTGCAGAGGCCCGACGGGAGCTACCCTAACGTTAAGTCGAGGGTAAAGGGAGGGTCCAATTCTCAAAACCAGGAATGGGCAATTGTCCCGTTTTTGGCAGCAGCGAAAGCTGCGGGAGGATGAAAATCCGTTGGCCGCAAGGCCGTGAGGGTTCAAGTCCCTCCGCCCCCATTACCCCAAATTTTGCCGACCATCAGTCGTGGTCTGATTGGGATCGCGTCGCCTACGAAAATCGGGTGGCTTACGGAAAGGGATCACTTTGAGCTGAAGTCCGAGGAAGCTATGGGGGGGGAGACCCCTCATTTTTGACGCCATTGCTGACACGTAGCCCGGAATTCCCAGTAAAATTGGGGCACCCACCATCAGGGTTTCTACTGGGTCAGCTTGGGGTTAGCCCCATCTCAGTACCGTAGGTCTTTCTATGGCAAGGGTTTCATCTCACGTGTCGGATCGATCTCAATCGGACTCATTCAGATCCCGTCCCCCTGCTCAAATCACCCCACAGCAGGCACAGACCCGTATATTCGATTTCCTGCTGGAAGCGGTCAAAACATGGCCCCCAGAGGAGGTATTGGATGAATTCCAAACACTTTTCTTTTGTCAAGGGGATACGATTTCGGCAGAAACCTCAGAAGCGTTGTATGCGCTGCTGTTTTCAGGCACCGCTACCGATTTTCACAATACGTTGAAGCGGGCCTGCTACATTCTGGTGAATAACTGGGAGGTGGCGCGTCAGTTTGACGCGATTCAAGCCTTGGTGCAGTCGTTTCAGGATAAATCCCTACAGAAGCGCACCTTTTCGGTGACTCTGAAGCGACTGAGAGGTTGGATTTGTGACTTTATTAACAGCGAGGATTATCGAGAGCTTCAACTGTTTACCAGTCGATTAATCGATGGCAATAGGCCTACAGTTTGGACATCTCGGTATACCTCGTATCTCTTAGTATCCCAATACATGAATTCGGATAATCCGGTCGAGCAGCGGGAAGTCGCCCGTGCAGTTTCTCGACGCTTAAAGGATAAGTTTAAGTTTGATTTGGCCATGTATACGGCCCATTCCCAATCGGCCCTGCCCCAACGCCGACTGTTAAAAAATCCAACCGCTTTAGGGGATAGTGCCCTCCGATTAATCAAGCTAATTGTCGCTAAACGAGGACGGTTCAGCCATAAGAATTTGGCCAACCTATTTCTCAAGCAAACAGAAGGCTTGACCTACTTGGCGTTTAAGCACAGCCTCCTAGAGTACATGATCTACTCGGTTGGCCAACCCATGGCTACCAAAACTTTAAAGCAGCGTATTTTTTCAAAGCTAGAGTTTCTGTATCAAGAATACAATGATGCATGCGTTGATCCCTCCCTGCAGCTTAGAACCTGCAACCGGATGATTGATCAACTGATGACCGAGGATAAGCAACGTCCCTCTGAACTCTTCACGCTATTACTGTCTCAAAATAATGCCTTATCTTTGGCAATCATCTTATTGAAGTTGATTTTGATTTCAAGGAACTCTCATCTTTACTTGGAAGCAAGAATTGCTGACTTAATTCGCTATTATGAGCAATTCCCCCAAGAGGACTGTATCTGGGTGATTAATTTCCTAGAGATTTTCCAGGTCACCTTTGCAATTTATGCAGAGAATGTGGAGTACAACTTGATTGACCTGAAAAATTCGAGGGCCTCGGCCAGCAACATGCAGGATACCCTAGATGCTTGTCGGGTCTTTTCGCAACTGACTAAGGCGCAGCCCCTACAGCCTGAAATCATTTCTGAGGAAGATGGTTTTGCGCCCAGTGAACCCTAAGCTGGAGAGACTAAAACTTGGTTTAATTTGCCACTACGGTATCCCTCTAGGTCTAGGGTCACATAGGTGAATCCATAGCCTTGAAAGGCCGCTACCAGGGCTGGTAGATCCGTCGTCGTGGCAAAAGTCTGAATCGACTGGGGGGGCAGCTCGATGCGGGCGGTGTTGCCATCGGAGCGAACCCGTAATGTATGCCAACCGAGGTTGCGAAGATAGCGTTCGCACTGGGCCACTCGGGTGAGTTTGTCCGTTGTGATGGTTTCACCGTAGGGAAAACGAGAGCTGAGGCAGGGCTGAGAGGGCTTGTCCCACCAGGGTAAGCCAAGATGACGGGAGATCTCCCGCACTTCTAGCTTAGAGATGCCGACCTCGGCAAGGGGCGATCGCACGCCTCGTTCTTGGGCAGCTTGAATGCCCGGTCGATAGTCTTTTAAATCATCGGCATTGACCCCATCCACCACATAGGGATAGCCCCGCTTTAGGGCCAGGGGCTTGAGGGTATCGTGGAGTTCACTTTTGCAGAAATAGCAGCGGTTCGCTGGGTTGGCGGTGTAATTGGGGTTATCCATTTCCTGGGTGTAGACCACCTCATGGGAAATCCCGATCGCTTGGGCCTGGGTTTTGGCGTCTTCTAAATCCTCTGGCATCAAGGAAGGGGAATCAGCGGTCACCGCCAGGGCGCGATCGCCGAGGGTATCGTAGGCCACTTTAGCGACTAAGGTGCTGTCAATCCCGCCCGAGTAGGCAATTAAGGCTCGGTCCATTGTGGCAAACAGGGCTTGGAGCTGCCCGAGTTGATCGGCCGCCATGGTTGAGACTCCCAGGTCTGAAGGTAAGGTCTCGACTAGCCTAGCGAATTCCAGACATTAAAATTGGCGGCGGGAGAAAATCACCCCTGTTAGGGCTAACAGCACCAGGGTGTAAACGATGGCATAGCCCCCATGGCTCCATAGCGCCTCCGTAGAGGGCAGCCAGTCCCAGCCATAAATCGCCTGATTGCGTAGGTTCAACCGTTCTAAATCCGGCAGGATCAGATATAGTCCTCGGGTAAATAGGCGCAGGCTGCTGTTCTCACTCAGTTGTCCGAGGGTCACAATATCGCTGCTCAGGTGCCCCATGAGGTACACCGCAAAGGTGAGGAGGGTGGCCAGTAGAGAACTGGTAATCACCCCGAGCAGCAGGGCGATCGCCCCCAGCAAAACCATCTCCAGCAGCATAAATACCGTCGCTAGCAGCAAACTCATGGGGCTGTAGGCAATGCCATTAAGCCAGAGCACACCCACATATACCCCGCCCATCAGGCCAATTAGCAGGGCCAAGAGCAGGGATAGCCCCAGATGCTTGCCCGCAATGAATTCCATCGGGCTGACGGGTTTAGCAATCATCGTCAACACGGTCCGCTTTTCGATTTCCTGATTAATCAATCCCGTACCGATGAAAGCAACGACCAGCAAGCTCAGCAGGTGAATACCGGTGATTCCCACATCCAGGATGATTTTGTCGTAAGCCACTGAGGCCACCTGGGGCAGTAAAATCGTCGCCGCCAGCATCAGCAGGCTATACAAGGCGATTAAATAGAGGGCGCGATCGCGAATAATCCCCAGAAAAACATGGCGGGCAATCACCCAAATGCGTAGCAGACTCATGGTGTTATCAACACAAATAACCGATGGTTTGATTCTCTAATTGATTATCCCGTTAAGGGAGCTGGTTGCCCCAATCGCTTGGGCGTTTCTAGCTCACAAGAGACTTGGGCCATGGCCGTTGGGGTCGGCTCCTGGATATTCTCCTCCCTGGCCGATGTGCTCCGAACTGGGGGGATACGGGGACGAATCAGGCAAGTTTTCTCAAGGAAATACCCCTCAGGATTAGAAGCGGGACCCGTCCAAACCGCCATCAGCTTCAAGGCATAGCCGTTTTCGAGACTACGGGGCTGAGCCGTTAACTCCCAGAAAGCCGCCTCGGATGAGTCTAATAAAACGGACCGGGTCTCATTGCGAATCTTGACCATTTGGCCGTCTAGATTCAGCAGCCACCGCTCTACCCAGGGCCAAGGGGTGTTATCAAGCTGGTCTTTAACCTGTTGCTCAGCGGCAGTTAAGAGCGGAATCCCTCCGGAGCGGCCCTCAGAGACCTCGGCAATCTTGAGAACAAAACCACTGCGGCCAAAGTCATCCGACAGGAGGGTGGGATAGTCTTGGAACCAGGTTTGCAGGCGGAAATAAAACTGAAACCAACTGCTAAACAGTAATGCCAGTAAGAGCAACAAAATCAGTTGCTGCCGGACCAAGGGAAACGGCAGTTTGGGCTTGAAATCCCAGCTAATAAAGGCGGGCAAAGCCACCAAGCCTACAGACACTAAGGGCCAAATCACTAGGGCTGCAGACAGGTGATCACCCGGAAAAAGGGCAAACAGATAGGAGCAGACCAAAGCCCCCGACACCCAAGGGGCAATCGGAATCCCAAAGGGACGAATCTGATTCGCCTCTAGCGCCCAGCCCAGCCCAATCACCCAAAAGATCCAGCTGCCGGTGATGATTACCCATTGGGTAAAGGCGGTTGTGCCTGAGAAACGGGCCACCCAAGACATGGCCCAAGAAAACAGGGCCAAGTAAATAACGGATTGCCAGGCAAAGTATTGCTGTGGAAATAGAAATCCGGTAATGCGATCCCAGAGATCCTTAAGGAGTTGAATCATGACAATACCTCTAGGCCGTAGCGCAGCACGAGCAAGAGCAAAATGGCACTAAAGCTCCAGGCATTGGCATGGAGAACCGCCAGGGTATGGGCCGGGGTGGTGGGTGGATCTTGGGGCGTTCGCCGTGTGTAGCCATAGCGTCGGCGCGTCAAGGTTGGCGGGGTGTAATCGACGATGGGTGTGCCGATCTCTAGGGTGAGCCATTCCAGCCCCTTGGCTTTGACCCAAAAGGTAACGAAGAAAATAACCAGTCCAGTGGCGATGACGACGGCCCCCAAACTACCCGAAAGGCCATTGTTATAGAACTGACCGAACAGGATGTAGCTGATAATCTGCGTGCGTAATAGGGGGGGAGCCACCGGCTCTAGCCCCAGGAAAAGGAACCATCCCAAAACCGTGGTGAACAGATTTAGGCTGGCAGCATAGCGAATGCTGGGTTGAAAACCCAGTTTCAGCCGTCCTCGCAGCACCCCGGCCTCAATAGCGATCGCCACTAACAGGAGTAAGCTTTGGAAGGCAATGGCCCGCAGTGGTAACACTGCCGCTTCATCGACCAACAGTTCAAAGGGCATAAACTCAATGAGAGGGACTCGCACCCATCCTTACTTTAGGCAAGACCTAACCTGCACCGGACTAGGCATTTAGGTTATCTCCTCTGGAAGCATTTCGCTAGAATCTGGAATCTCACTTTCATAAAAGCATCCCCTATGGCTAGAGTCGGTATTGGTATTCGCACTGCCCAACATACGAGTGAGCGGTTGGCTGGGCAAATCCATGTCTACGATGGGGATGGCAAAGGCAAGTCTCAGGCGGCTTTGGGGGTGGTCCTGCGCTCCATTGGCTTGGGAATTCAAACCTTTATGGAAAGTCGGGTACTGCTGCTCCGCTTTCTAAAGGGGCCAGGCCGTACCTACGATGAAGATGCAGCCATTGAAGCCTTACAGCGGGGCTTTCCCCACCTGATTGACCAGGTACGGACGGGACGAGCCGAATTTTTTGGCCCCGATGACATTACCCGCTTCGATAAGCTAGAGGCCCAGCGGGGTTGGGATGTTGCCAAAGGGGCGATCGCCTCGGGGTTATATTCCGTCGTGGTGTTGGATGAAATCAACCCCGTGCTGGATTTGGGGTTACTCCCCATTGATGAAATTGTGCGGACCCTCAAACACAAACCCGAGCACCTGGAGATCATTGCCACGGGCCGGGGCGCGCCCCAATCATTGGTGGATATCGCCGCCCTCCATTCGGAAATGAAGTCCCACATCCCGGTTTCAGCGGATCATCCTGGGATTGAGGGGGTCGAAATTTATACGGGGGATGGCAAGGGCAAATCGACTAGCGCCCTAGGCAAGGCCCTACAAGCGATTGGCCGGGGTATCAGCCAAGATAAATCCCACCGGGTCCTGGTAATGCAGTGGTTAAAAGGGGGCCAAGGCTATACCGAAGATGCCGCGATCGCCGCCCTACACCAAAGCTATCCCGACTTGGTTGATCACCAACGCTGCGGGCGAGATGCCATCGTCTGGCGAGGCCAGCAGCAATCGATTGACTATGTAGAAGCGGAGCGGGGTTGGGAAATCGCCTGTACCGCCATTTCCTCTGGGCTCTACAAAACCATTATTTTGGATGAACTCAACCCCACTGTGGATTTAGAACTCCTCCCGGAGGAGCCGATTGTGCAGGCCCTATTGCGCAAACCTCGGGATACAGAGGTGATTATTACCGGGCGATGCAAACATCCCCCAGCTTATTTTGAGTTAGCCAGCACCCTGTCGGAAGTCTGTAATCACAAGCATTATGCCGAGAAGGGGATTGACCTCAAGCGGGGGGTAGATTTTTAGGCAAGTAGATTTTCAGGAAAGAAGAGGCGGCTTGGGAAGCCTGCATAGGCAGCACCATTGATTGAATGGTGCTGGCGCTCGGGATCATCAGTTCCCCAAGGGATGGACAACCTTTGGCAGCTTGCAGGCAGCAGTACTATTCCCTGCCCATGTTTTTTGGCCCAGGCAATTTAAATGTGCGCTAGGCAACCGAATTCTGCCAAAACGATCTGCGACTATAGGTCGCTGTACCTCGTTATTTAAAGGTCGTAGATCGTGATCAAGCAGCTGGGATTAGCAGCGATCGCTGTCGGATTAGTGGCAGTCACTCCCCTAGCAGCCGAGGCGGCTCGCTTATCAGTTGACGGTAGAATTCAACTCAAAAATACTGCCCAGCCCCTCGACCAAGCTCGGGTCACCATTACGTTCCACGGCCACGAGTTGGGCATTCACGAATACACCACGACCCAGACTCTGCGGGTCCGGACCGATGCAGACGGTGGGTTTGCCGCCGAAACCAAAGTCCGAGACGGTCGCTACCACTGGACCCACGCCACCATTATCGTTGGCCCTACCGATATTAGTAAAAGCCACGAATTCCAGTGCCCTTGCGTCGGCAGTGATGCTGAGGGTTGGGTTTGCAGTAAAGACTTCTGGGTCAGCCCCATGGCCACCGAACTAGAAGCCCCTCTCCAGTCCTGGCTGGAGCAGCTTCAGAACGCTTAATGTCCCTATCCATTGTCCCAACCCAATCACTCCAGCCACTGCAAGACCTGGACCTGAGGAGACTCTAAATCCTGATACTGGTGGGATTTTGACTCGATGCGCTGGAGTTGTCCCAGGGCGCGACCACAGGGGAAACCGTATTTGGCTTGGACGCGATCGCTGGCGATGGTCAACGCCGTACGCGCCCGGCTGACAAACTCTTCTAATGGGTAGGTTTCCCCGGGTAAAAAATATTGCTTAATCACCAAAGAAGGGGAATAACAGTGGTCCTGGGAGCCATCGGGCCATTGGACTTGAACGTGCATTTCAGGCATGACGGTTTACCGATTAAGGGGTTGCTTACGGGGTTCTGCTTTGATCGCCCAATCAGGTTTCTCGGTGGTTTCTCCGATGGGAATGTAAATGCCTTCGCGATCGAAGGCCTCTTTTAGCAGCTTTCTTAAGTTTGCCTGCACCAAGAAGTGTTTGCCAGGTTTGACCTTAGTTTTTGTCCGGACATACAAACGAATGTCGCCAAACTCTTCAACGCCTTCAATTTCCGTAGGCTCCAGAACGTTCTCGTCCCGTTCCCTGAGTTGGTGGCCCACGGTTTCGATGATGCGATACACCCGTTCTAAATCAGTATCGTAATCAAACCCAATATTCACAGGGGAGTAAACAAATTCCTTAGAGTAGTTAGTGACTGCGGTGATATCTCCATTGCGGATGATATAAACCTGCCCATGCTGGTGACGAATGCGTGTGGTGCGGAGCTCGATCGCCTCAACATATCCTGAAGCGGCATCAGTTTCAATATAATCTCCCACCAGGTAATAGTTCTCAAATAAGATAAAGAACCCAGAAACAATGTCGTTGATCAAGTTTTGAGCGCCAAAGCCAACCGCTAAACCTAAAATTCCAGCGCCGGCCAAGATCGGGGCTGGGTCAATCCCAATCGCATCTAACATAAAAACAATGGAGCCAAAGTAAACCAAATATTTGGAAATACTTTGAATGATCGGCACCAGGGTGCTGCGGCGCTGCTCCTGGGTCTCAGTTAAATCCTTAGCCTTGAGCAATGACTCTTCAATAATGAGCTGAAAGACTGAGGTCAGGACTCGACTTAAGAGAACGATTGCAATTAATTTGATCCCAACGGTTCCCCAATTCGCCAGATTGGCAATGATATCAATCTGCTGGACGATCAGAGAGGCCATCAGAACATAAATAATATATTCCAGACATCGTTTGAGAAAGGGAATCAAGTGTTGCAGTTGATCATAGATGCGAAACAGCAGATTTTCAGGTCCAGAATACTTTCTGCTCAGGAAGTCTAAGCTGTCAATAAGAGGATGTTTGAAAAGTTATTCGGTGTCAAAATCGCTACGCGAGTCGCCGCA
>JAQCKL010000144.1 GCA_027592485.1 Cyanobacteriota bacterium | reverse complement strand
AGGCCCAGAGGCGCTGCAAATTTGGGTTGGAAACCCTCAAGCATCTCTTTAGAATGAAATAGCCCTGTCGGTTAGGGCACCGAGTATCCAGCTGATGCTTTATGCAGACGCAATGCGCCCGCACGGGCGGCGGCTATGGCAGGGGCCATGGGCCTGACCCATACCAGCCCAAGAAACCCAAGGCCCCTAAGCCCAGCAGGATCCCTAGCCAACGCACAGCGCTTGTCACCGTCACAATTGGCTGGTGCATGCCAGTGTGAAAGTGGCTGGGCTGTAAATAGGTCTTGGCGACGCGCTGCAGCTCTGCCAAGGTCACGGCAGCAATCTTCTCGGGATAGTTGGGGAGCGGTTGGTCAGGGGCCAACACCCCGACCCATGCGACAACCCAGGCCGCACGGTGTTCAGCACTATCCATCGACAATGACCAGCGGCCCACGAGGGATTTTTTGGCTTCTGAGATGGCGGGTTCATTCAGCCCGACCTCTTGCAGGCTTTCTAGCGCGGCTTGGATGATCTTGAGGGCCTTATCGGTGTTTTTGCGATGGACCCTGGTAGAAATACAAAAGTAGCCCGTGTCTGAATAGACCTCGTTCCAAGCACCAGAGGAATAGACGAGGCCGTAATGGAGCCGCAGCTCATCGTGGAGTTTGTGGTCTAAGACTTCGCTAATCACTTCCAGCGCCCAATAATCTGGGTGCCCCTGGCAGACGGTGGGTGCCGTCAACTTCAGCCGGACCTGTTCGGAAACGCTGGTGCCCCGAACCACCACAGAAGATTGTGGATGGGGCTTGACTTCGGGGGTTTCCGGGCGAGGGGGGAGTTCTCCTGGTGCCAGGTCCCCAAAAAACTTTTGGGCGGCGGTCAGGACGCGCTCGGAGGGTGTGTTGCCTGCCACCACCAAGACGGCATTATTCGGCAGATAATGCTGGGCGTGATAGTCGACCAGATCCTGTCGGTCCATTTGATTGAGGGCGCGATCGCGACCAATTACCGACAAATCAAGGGAGGATCGGGAAAACATTTGATGTTCTAACTTTTCGGTGAGGTTGTATCCCAGTCCGAGTCGTTCCGCTTGATCCCAAGCCCAGTCATACTGCCCCCCTTTTTCCTGAAAAACAATGTCCCGCTCTCGGTCTAATTTATCTTCCGGCAAGGTGGTCTTAAAAACGACTTCACATAACCATTCCAGGGCCGTTTCTAAATCACTGGCCGGGACGGTGGTGTAGTAATTGGTGGATTCTTGGCTGGTCCAGGCATTCCAGCGCCCCCCGAGCTGATCAATGGTTTTTTGAACTTGGGTCTCATCCCATTTCGCTGTGCCCGTAAAGGTCATGTGCTCGATCAAATGGGAGATGCCGTTGATATCGAGGGACTCATGGCGAGAGCCCACATTCACAATCAAATCGGCCCTAGCAATGGTGCTCGTCGGCTTGTAGTGGATCCAAACTTGCAAGCCATTGGCTAAAGCGTACTTTTCAACCTTAAAAATGGGGTGTTCACCGGCTGCCGTCACGTGATGGGCTAAAAGATTGACGGGAGTGCTGGTTGGGGGCGGATCCATGGGCGAGGGCGAGGAAAAACCATCTGCCACTGGGTTCGTCAGTTGTTGCATAGGGGCGGCGGTTGAGAAGGACGTCAATTCGGTGGGCAATGGCCCTTAACTCAATTCTAAGGACTGCTGTCACGGCTCGAAAAGCGGTGCTTTAATCGAGGGGCTGTTACAGCGATCGCGCGTCCAATTGGTTTTGTAATTGTTGAGTGCGCAACTCCGTTAATAGGGCTAAACATGGGTCGGTGCTACCGGTGACCGCGCAGTGCAAGTCCCGATACTCTAGCCAGGCCAATTGTGCCGTCGTGAGTTGCTCCTGTTCCGGGGCCGGTAACACCGCTTGGATATCTTGGTAGACCTGGTTGAGCTGTTGATCCGCTGCCCCGTAGCTCAGGGAGGCCGGAATCGCAGCGATCTCGTCAATGCGATCTTGGGTGAGTTGGGTTAAGCAACCAAAATAAATCATGGCCTGGATCGAGCCCCCTGCGAATTGGGCCTGCACAAACTCACAATCGGCATCTCGAAACTCAATCCAGGCTTGCCCTGCCTTCACGAAAATGTCCTGCTTATCGGCAGATAGGGTACCTTTAACGGCCTGATATCGCTGGTTTAATTCAGCATCGACCTGGGCATATTCCGCTTGGGCGCAGCGGGTCATCATATTTTGATTGGTCGGATTGCTGCACTCCGCCGGCAGGGGAGGGACGGGCACCGCCCCATTGGGGGCCGCTACGGCGGGCACTTCAGGGACGGGGTCGGTCGCGCTGGGTGGTGTTTCCGTTGGCGTGGTTGTTGCTGTGGCGACTGGGGTCGAGTCTGCTGGGGTCGATGGGACATCGACCGTTGATGGGGCACCGCCACAACTGGTCATCACCCCTGCGATCGCGCTTGACATCAGCATCCATTTCCAGGTTTTCGCCGCTGTTTTCGCCTCGAACATAGGCCGTTTCGCCCTAGATGATTCGACGCTATTCAGCATAGCCCGCAATTTTTAGATCACACCTGAGGCTTCATTGTGATTACAGGGAATCAGCCCCCCAGGCATAAATCAGCAGCGGTTAGGGGGCTTGAATGGGCTACGATCCGTAAAAGTTGAGATGATTCAAGTGGGCAGGTAGCAGTGACACAGCAGATGGCAGCTTCTCCAGTCTGGGCAACGGCAGCGCTGACCTTAGGGCTCCTGGCATCAGGGGCTCCAGTCCAGGCCGAAACCCCTGCGGTGTACTATTCCTGGCGATCGCTCGCAGTTGAGCCCACCGATTGCGTTGTGCAGGCCCGAGCAGCCCTAGAAAACCAACGGCTGTTTAATATTCAGATCGTTGATAACAGCGTCTCGGGGCGAACCGAGACCGCCACGGCTGTCATTGTTTGCCTAGAGCAAGGGCTGGAAAATTCCACCCTTATGGTGGTTGTATCGAGTCTGGATGATGACGCGGCGATCGCCCTGCGAGAAGCCCTGAAGGCCATCCTCTAGGCGATTGCCTAAGGGGTCTGTTCTACATCCATCTGTACATAGGTAAGCCGCTAGCTGAAAACTTTGATTTAGGGTCAGGTCTCTGCAAGTATTAATATGCTAAGGCCCTTCCAAATTTCTACAGAATGGTGGATCGGCCCCATGGCAAGCCGTTGCCATGGCATGCAGCACAGTACAGCATTGCAATCATGAGGGGAGACGCATGAGCTTAGAGATTGGACAACGGGTTACCGTCAAGCGCCTACGGGATCGAGTGTCTGAGGACATCGCCGCATGCCTCGGCAAGAGTGGCAAGATTAGTCAGTACAAAATGGTTGACGGCAGTGGCGTTGGCCTCGTCGTGGAATTTGACAACAAGTTTTCCACTTGGTTTTTTGAAGACGAGTTGATTTCAGCTCAATAGGCTTGACCCCATTCATCCAACATCGGGCGAATCATTAATGACTCGAATTCTGACCTTTCTGGGATCCTTCCCAGGAGACTGTGCGGTGGCGTCTGTGGCCATGGCACGGCATTTGGCTGAGCAAGGGCGTCGGGTCCTGTGGGTTACCCAAAATAACGGGCCACTCCCAGAAGCCCTATGGCAACAGGCGATTTCTGGAGAGGCAACGGCACTGACCCCAGGGTTGGAGCTGATGCGGCTGTCGGGGACGGCGTTACTATCCCAAAATTGGGACATCGTCAAAAGCTTGGAGGCCCAGTATTTACGAGACCCGTTGCTCAAGCAGGTCTATAGCCAAGAATTAGTGCTCTTGCCCGGTATGGATCAGGCCCTTACCCTGAATGCCCTACGAGAGTTGGATGCCAGTGGTGCGTATGATGACATCGTTTTCGATGGTCCTGACGGTCACACGGCCCTACGCATGTGGGGGCTACCCGATGGCCTCGACTGGTATGTCCGTCGGTTTCAGGCGATTATTCAAGCCTCTGCCCTAGCCCAAACCCTCGCGCCGTTTTGGCAGCCGATCGCAGGGGCGATTTTCGCCTCAGGGCGCGGGCAGGACAGTTGGTCAGAGCCCATGGAACAATCACGGGGCTTTTTGGCGGCGGGGCGGGCCGCAGTGCAAAATCCGGAGCGAGTCCTGGGCTTTTTGGTGGCTCACCCCCAAGAGATCGCAGCCACCCGATATCTATGGGGCTGTAGTCAGCAGGTGGGGTTGACCATCGGAGCCGTCCTAGACTTGTTTGCCGATAGTAACCCCACCCCAGCGGACGATTTTGCTCCTCTGCAGACGTATCCCCTTCCCAGCCTAAAGGCAGATCACTGGGCTCCCCTGATGGCTGCCCTGCCAGATGTGGATCAGGTAATCCAAAACGCCCCGCGATCGCTCACCATTGACGCAGCTAATAATCAGGTGCGGCTGTTTTTGCCCGGTTTCGATAAATCGCAAATCGGCCTGACCCAGTCTGGGCCAGAGGTCACCATTGATGCGGGTAACCAGCGCCGCAACCTATACCTGCCAGAACCGTTTAAAAACCGGACGGTTCAAGGGGCAAAATTCCAAGAAAATGCCCTGATTCTGTCTTTCTAGATAGGCGGAACCCTGCCCTACGATGTCAGTACGCCCTGGTTCTGGGGGCTAAAGTGCTAGTCAGGGATGGGGTTGCCTTTCATAATGGGTTTAACTGTTCATGCACCCTGTCTTCCAGTCGTTCTGTTTAAAGCGCTATGGCCGATCCAATCTCACAAAGTGACGCAGCCGCTGCTCCAGAGGCCGCTTCTCTAGATTTAAAAGGGAGTAAGGCTCGACAACTGCTGGGGATGAAAGGAGCCGGGTCTGGAGAGACCTCGATTTGGAAGATTCGTCTCCAACTGATGAAGCCCATCACCTGGATCCCATTGATTTGGGGGGTGGTCTGCGGAGCGGCCTCGTCCGGTCAATTTGTCTGGTCCATTGAAACGGTGATGGTGTCAGCAGCCTGCATGTTGCTGTCGGGGCCTTTATTGACGGGCTATACCCAGACCCTGAACGATTTCTACGATCGCGAAATCGACGCCATCAATGAGCCCTATCGGCCCATTCCCTCGGGGGCGATTTCGATTCCCCAGGTCGCAACTCAAATTATCGTGCTGTTGCTGGTCGGCATTGGGGTTGCCTATGGCCTCGATACTTGGGCTGGCCATGACTTTCCGATCATCACGGCACTCTCTTTGGGGGGATCATTCCTGTCTTATATCTATTCGGCCCCGCCCCTAAAGCTGAAGCAAAACGGTTGGCTCGGCAACTATGCCCTGGGGGCCAGCTACATCGCCCTCCCCTGGTGGGCGGGCCATGCCCTATTTGGCACCCTGAACTGGACCATTGTGGTGCTGACCCTGTTCTATAGCTTGGCAGGTCTCGGCATTGCGGTGGTCAATGATTTCAAAAGTGTGGAGGGCGATCGCCAGCTCGGCTTGAAATCCCTTCCCGTGATGTTTGGGATCTCCACCGCCGCCTGGATTTGCGTGTTGATGATTGATCTATTTCAGGGGGGCATTGCCGCCTACCTGATGGCCATTCATCAAAACCTTTACGGGGTGTTATTAGTGTTGCTGATTATTCCGCAAATCACCTTTCAGGATATGTATTTCCTGCGCAACCCCCTAGAGAATGATGTGAAGTATCAAGCCAGTGCCCAGCCCTTTTTGGTCTTAGGAATGCTGGTGGCAGCATTAGCCCTGGGGCACTCCGCTATAGCCTAGGGTGAGACCAGGCTGGTAGAATCGGCAAATTGCAGTCAGGTTAAGATTTACAACTGCTGTGGTTGGGGTGGCAGAGCCAATTAATAGGCGACCGATAACAAGCAACCGTGGCACTGACCCGGTATGGGGGCAAAAGGTGACGAGCGTCTTTTCAAAATTTAGAGGGTTATGGGCCGCGACGAGTCGCCATCCCCAAAGCCCAAAGCCCAAAGCCACCGCTGTGGTGAGCAATCTTGCTGGTGAAACTGTCCCTGGGGCAAGGTCTGCCCAGACAAAATCACCCCGACCCAAGCGCCCCCTGTATTACCGGCCACTGTTTTGGCTGGTGCTCCTCACCGGTGCCCTCACCGCTGGGGGAGCCACCCGCTTCTATCGGGTCTGGATGACCACCAAGGCCCAACTGCCGGATGTTTCTAGACTGCTCTCCTATGAACGGGGCGGCACCATTACCATCCAGGCCGATGACGGCAGGATTCTGCAAAAAATTGGGCCTGCCACTCGCGATAAACTGGCCTACGAAGAGATTCCCCAGGATTTAATTCAGGCGTTCATCGCCGCTGAAGATCAAAACTTCTACGAGCATGGTGGGGTTGATGTCCAAGCGATTATCCGGGCCACCCGAGCTAATCTGCTGCAAGGGGATGTGGTGGAGGGGGCGAGTACCATCACCCAGCAGGTGGCTCGCATTGTCTTCTTAGATCAGGAGCGGAGTTTTCAGCGCAAAGCCCGAGAGGCAGTGTTGGCGCTCAAGCTCCGAGAGACCTATGACAAGTCTGTGATTTTGGAGCGCTATCTCAACCTGGTTTACCTGGGCGCGGGGGCCTATGGGGTGGCCGATGCGGCTTGGATCTACTTCGGCAAGCCCGTTTCAGATTTAACCTTGTCCGAATCAGCGCTAATTGCGGGCATGGCCCCTGCACCGAGTGTTTACTCCCCCCTTGTAGACCCGGAAGCCGCTCGTCAGCAGCGAAATATTGTGGTTCGCCGAATGTTGGAGACGGGGGCAATTTCCCAAGCCGAAGCCGATCAGGCGATGGCAACGGAGGTGGCCACCACCCCCCAAGAACCCAAGTTCTTATACAGCGAATTTCCCTATTTCACCATTTATATTCAGAAACAGCTCGGGGAGTTCTTGTCCCCTGAGGTGATTGAAGCGGGTGGATTGGTGGTTGAAACCACCCTAGATGTGGACTGGCAACGCAAAGCCCAAGCCACCATTGAGGAAACCGTTGATACGATCGGGAAGCGGCAACGCTTCAGCCAAGCGTCCTTAGTGGCCATTGATCCCCGCAGCGGTGAAATCAAGGCCATGGTGGGGGGGACTGACTTCAATGAGAGCCAGTTTAATCGGGCTACCCAGGCCCAACGGCAGCCCGGTTCTACGTTTAAGGCGTTTGTGTACACCACCGCGATCGCCGCTGGGTTTGCCCCCTCCAAATCCTATGCAGACGCTAAGTTCGTTGTTGATGGCTATGAGCCGAAAAACTATGGTGGCGGCTATAGCGGCAACGTCTCGATTCAGCGGGCGCTGACCTCTTCCGTCAATATTGTGGCGGTCAAAGTCCTGATTGATGTCGGCTTTGACCCCGTGATCGAGATGGCCCAGCGCATGGGCATTGAGTCACCACTGAAACCCACCTATTCCCTGGCCCTGGGCGCTTCAGAAGTGAACCTGTTGGAATTGACCAGTGCCTACGGCACCCTGGCGGCAGAGGGGAAGCATATCCCTGCCCATGGCATCCGGCGAATTTTGAGTAGTAGCGGTGAAGTTCTGTACGAAGCTGATACCACCGCTGAGCAGGCGGTTGATGCGGAGACCGCTGCGATTATGACCTGGATGTTACAGGGGGTTGTGTCTGGGGGGACCGGTAGTCGAGCCGCCATTGGCCGCCCTGTTGCGGGCAAAACCGGTACCTCTGAGAATAATCGTGACCTTTGGTTTATTGGTTATATTCCCCAACTAGTGGTGGGAGTTTGGCTCGGCAATGATGATAGTAGCCGCACCTGGGGGGCTAGCAGCTCTGCGGCCTATACCTGGGGACAGTTTGTCTCTCAGCTCCTAGAGGAGCTGCCGGTGGAAGAATTCCCCCCCTTACCTCAATTGGCTGGACGAGAGGGCAGTATTGAGGCTGAGCCCTTCAAGCCCGGCAAGGTCACTGCTGGCTCTATCAGCAATGACGACAAGGATGGGGATCGTGATACAGAAACTGCTGACGATTCGTCTGGATCAGGCGTAACCACTTCGTCAGATGAGGGTAGCTCTGATAACGCGGGCTCTTCGGGAGGGAACAGACCCAGTTCTGGGAGCCAACCCTCGCCTCCGCCGAGCGGCAATGATACTGGTGCGGATCCCGTTGGAGACGGCGGAGACCCCCCTGGGGACTCAGGAGATTCGGGAGATTCGGGAGACTCGGGGGATTCAGGGGAGCCCCCTAAACCACCGGCCCCCGCCCCGCCACAAAAACCCTCGGAGCCAGCCCTCCCAGAAATTCCTTCACAGCCTGCTCCACCGGCCCCAAGCCCCGCGCCTGCAACGGAATGAAACGCCTTCCTTGCATTTATTAGCGCTTGAGTACGCCTAATAATGTAGTGATGGGGATGGCGTGAGGGGTGGCAGCACCATCCCCGATTTTGAAGAGTTTAATTTGATTTAAGGACGCAGCGACCATCATGAGTACATTTTTGCAGTGGCTGGCGATCGCTGGCGAGGCCGGTTTCCCTTATTTCACCGCCGTTTACGTGGTCGGTTTTATCGCCGCCGTGGGGATTGGCTCCTTGGCTTGGTATAACTCCAAGCGTCCCCCCGGTTGGGAAGGACAAGAGCGACCTAGCTTTATTCCCAAGGTCAAAGGCCCTGAGGATGAGGGTGACGAAGAAGGGTAGATCAGGCATTGATGCGCGCCACCAGAAAGCGTCAATCTGTTTCTAGCTCGCGCCTTAAGCCCCCCTGCTCCAGCCCTATTGCGGCCTGTTCCTAGCGCAAATTAACCATTCAGGTAGGTATAGCGGCTGAGGCTTTGCTCGTAATGGCGCAATAGGAGCTGAGCTTCTGTCAGGGTGATGGTGTTCTCTTGGAGGGCCTGCTCGGTACGGCGACGAATATTTTCAATTAAATCCTCAGAGTCGTACTGGACATAGCTGAGCACCTCGGTCATCGTGTCGCCCTTGACCACATGCTCGATCTGATAGCCCTTGGGGGTGAGTTGAATATGCACCGTGTGGGTGTCGCCAAACAGGTTATGCAAATTTCCCATGGTTTCTTGGTAAGCGCCCCCCAGAAATAGTCCTAGGCAATAGGGTGTTTCGGGTTGGAGGGGATGCAGTTCCAGGACCGGTTTAACATCCCGTAAATCGATGAATTGTTCGACTTTACCGTCACTGTCACAGGTGAGGTCGGCAAGGGTGGCACGGCAGGTGGGCTCTTCATTTAGGCGATGGATCGGCATGATCGGGAAGAGTTGATCGATTGCCCAGCTATCGGGGGCCGATTGAAATACCGATAAATTGATGTAATAGAT
>JAQCKL010000143.1 GCA_027592485.1 Cyanobacteriota bacterium | reverse complement strand
GGGGAGCGGGGGAGCGGAGGGGATGATGGGGAGGTAGCCACCAATCTCCAGCCCACGGTGACGGTCACCGCTGATCTGGCGGAATTTCAGGCGGGTATCTTTACTGGGTTGACCTGGGCAGAGGCGCGGGCACGCTACCCCCAACTCTGCACGGCCCTCGTTTCCACCCCAGATTGGATTCCTATCCCTGAGGCAGAAACCCCCGCATCAGGGCGCGATCGCGCCCGTCGCTTCATTCAGCACATCCTCAACCAACACCATCAAGCCGATGCTCTCTGGGTGATCAGCCATCACTGGATTTTGGAACACTTAATTGCCAGTTTGCTGGGGTGCGATCGCACCTGGCAGCTGGCGATCCCCAATACGGGCCTGTTTGAGTTTGAGTTGGATTGCGATCGCTGGCACCAGTCTGGTATGGCCCCCTGGACCAGTGATCTGTGGCAGATTAAGCGATTTGGTGACTGTCCTCACCTTTAAATTGCCGCTTATACACATCTCGGTTTGGGCGATCTCAATGTTGTATAACCTCCCTTAATCCCTCCTTACCAAGGAGGGAAACCCAGTTCTCCCCCTTGGCTCTAGCGTTAGCGGTGCGAAGCGCGGGGAGCTAGAGGGGGGCTACGGCAACTTCTTGGCAAGGCCAGGACTCACGTATAAGCAGCAACCTGTAACGGAGGACCCACTCAATCCTTTCCATTTGAATATCAATGGCTGCCCAGGCCACCATTGCGCCCCAGCATCCGTCAATGGCGACAAACTGGTTTAATATCGGCACAGAATCAGCACAAACTAGAGGCTGTGCTACTGTTCAGGGTGCCTTAATGTGCTTCTCCCAGCCCAAACCGATCCGTTCATGCAGGGTGAATGGGCCTTGTCGGTCTACAACCAGGGTGATGATTTGTCTGACCAGAGACCATGAGCTATACCAATACTGCCAATGACATCAGGGGCCAAGCCCGCCAGGGAAGTGTCGCTGCGATTAATCAAGTCCTGAATGAAGCCCTAGCGCAGGATGAGGTGCGCACGCGGGCGGTGCTTGTTGATGGCGTCTTACAATTGCTTTGCGAAGGCCCCACCCCAGAGCAGCTCCCCCAGGCGGTACTAGTGCCGCAAGTCAAAGCGCTCCTAGAGGACATGGCCCCACGCGGCATTCGCCGGGTCAACCTTACCAGCCGCATTGTCCGGGAGCAGCAATTGCTCTGGCTGGATGAAGTCACCCAAAATGTCGATAACCAAGTGCTGTGGACAGAATCGGTCGCCCTCAAGCAGCCCAATCCTCTGGGCCGCTGGCTGGAGGATCGCAACCAGCCCAAGGTCGAGCCGCCGGAACCCGAAACCCAAATCACGCGCCGCAGTGATACCCGCCAGTATTTTTGGCGGGGCATTATCGGGGGAGCTAGTCTCTGTGTATTGCTGTTGGGGGGCTTTTGGGTCGTGAAGCACCGCTTGGGGATCTCCCTCTCCGTGGCGGGTCCTGACGAACCGGCTTCCACAGCTACAGCACCCGCCCCGCCCCAACAGGATTCGTTTGTGCAGGCGGTGCGATTGGCGGAGCAGGCGGCCACCGACGGCCAAGCGGCGACCACAGCCGCTGCCTGGTTAGATCTGGCGGCACGCTGGCAGCGGGCGTCGGATTTGATGGGGGAGGTGGAGGCGGATGATCCCCGCTATCCGACGGCGCAGGATCGGGTGGAGACTTATCGGCAGAATAGTGAGCAGGCGTTGGTGCGATCGGAGCAGATTCGGACGGATGCGGCTGAGGATGCGGCTACCGATGAGGAATCAGAGGTAGAGCCAGAGTAGGTAAACCCGCTATTCCCTCGGCGTTCGGTAGGTTGGGTGAAACGAAGTGCAACCCAACACCAGCAGGAGTTTTGTTGGGTTCCTTCGAGATTGGCTCCTTTGAGGCTAGCTCCTTCGAGGTTGGCTCCTTCGAGGTCGACCCGTTGGAGATTTATAGCCTCATCCGGATGCTCTGCTCTCCAGTGATTCCATTCCTCTATCCCTCGTTTAAGCAAGGTCAGTTGCTCTTGATCTGCCATTGATAAGCCTGCCCCAATGGGCTTTCGCCCCTTCCTGCTCTATCAATAGCACTCCGATCAGCGATTTCCCCACCCCAGCCAGGGATTCAAAGCGCTAACCCTGATCGCCCTCCTCCCAATAACCCCGCCTGCCAATCAGCCGCATCCGCCACGATGCACAGGGTTTCCTCAGAGCCATACAGCCGAATTGCAGTGTATTGAAACCGGCCAGTCCTGCTCATCAGAGAACTCCTACAGCTCACTATGGGGCTGACCGTTGCTGGTTGCCTCTGAGGAGAACCGCTGCACGGTCAAGGGCTCGAACCGTAGCTCATGGGGTGGGGCGGTTCAGCCGCTTCCCATTGAGGGCGTACATGTCCAGGTGGTGAAACTCGGGACCGTTCAAGGCAAGAAGTAAAACCCTCGAAACCTCAAGCAGGCGGCCATTTACAGAGGCTGAAAATCATGACCGGTGAGGGTGTTGTAAATGTTGCCGTGTGTCGGTAGCCTCAGGCCCGTGGTGGCCCCTGTGGCGTCTGGTACCACCCCTGTGCCGATCCCTAGTGGATCACGCTGCTCTCAGTTCGCCGCCGGGATATTTTGAATGGTATCCCAACCGGTTAGTTACCGAAGCAGAAAGGGTACTCCCCCCTTTCCCTAGGCTCAGTCATTTCCCTAGGAATTGTCAGGAAGGTTGCGCGGTGGCACACCATCCCCCTGATAAAATTTCTGCTCAAGCTCACCCAGAAAGAACCAAAGCGCCGCTGTGGCGAGGGGGATTCCCGCCAGGAGAAGACTGATGAGCAGGGTGGGGGTCCCCACCAGGGCAAGCACCACGGGAATCGCAGACCACCCCACCGCACTCACCGCTAAGGCTCCTTTGCGAATGAGTTGGATGCGCTTGAGAGCCTGGCGGCAGCTCTGACAAGACTGGGTGTGGGAGTGGTAGCGATCGAGCAGGGCCTCCCTAGAAAGCGCTGGCGATAGCCGTTGATTGGGAAATGGATCCGCCTGAAAGTCCCTGATCCACTTCCGGAATGCCACCACGTATTGATCGGCCTGGGTGGGCAGGAAGCAACTCTGGGCATAGGGTTGATCGCCAGCCTGCGCTAACAGCCGCTCTTGCAGATGCAAGAAAATTTGGTCATCTTCTAAAACTCGATTGTTGCCAATATGGCTCAACCATTGGGGTGTGAGCCCAATCAGTAGCCCTGGCAATTTGGAGGCAAATTTGAAGGGAAAGCGGGCAAATAACCGGCATTCACCCTTACGGGTAGGTACCGCGTAGACCACGGTCAGGGTACGGCCAAATTGCTTGGAGGTGAGGTCGTGGTACATCAACCCTGGGGCAATAAAGTGGGTGTGTTGGGTGCCCAGTTTGCCTTTGCGCGGTCCCTCTGGCCAGACCCCTTGGAACCCTTGCTTCCCAGAGGTCAATACCTCTAGCACCATGGGGGCAGCATTTTCCCGTTTGCCGACGGTTTTGTGGTGGGTGTAGGGGATATGGCTGGCATCGAGGACATTTTCCAGGAGGGTGAGGGCGTCGTAGGGTAAGTCCCGAAAGGTGTTGAGCATCACCCAGCCCTCTGGCGCTTGTTCGACGGGCTCAATAATGGGGACCGTGACCTGGGGGGCATGCTCTGGTTTGCCGGGGTAGACAAACAACAGCCCTTGGCGAAGGGTGGCGGGTAAGGCAAGGGCACAAGCCCGTGGGGATGCACTAGCTTGACTGTCGGCAGGTTGCTGGGGCATCGCTTCGCAGGAGCCACTGCCGGAAAATCCCCAGCCGTGATAGGGACATTCCAAAAGCCCCGCTGCGTTGATGCGGCCCTCTGAGAGGGGGGCGAGGCGGTGGGGGCATTTATCTGCAAAGACCTGCCAAGCGGCCCCGTTGGGATCCCACCAGATCACTAGGTCTTGCTCCAGCAGGGTAAAGCGATGGGGCTGACGTTTATCGAGGTCCTCAACGTAGGCAACGGGATACCAAGCTTCCGCCCAATCAAATGTGTTGGGATCTGGCCCCCCCGCTGGCATAGGATCGAATGGGGGATTGGGCGCGATCGCAATCTCAGTGGGGGTGGCAATCATGGCAGTTGGGGGATATCGGACCTTCTTTCCCCATTGTGTTACAAAAAGTAACGGATTGGGTGTGGGTAATCCCCCGTTGCCTGTGGGGCTGAGGTTTGAATTGTGAATCCTCCACTTTGAATTAACCGCTTAATTCAGCTCTGGAAAGCTGATCCATGGCTTATTCGGCCCAATGTTTGGCCCGACTGACCGCCTTTTGCCACATCTGGAAGTTGGCTTGGGCCACATTGGCTCCGGCTTGGGGTTCAAAAACCCGATCAATTTTGCGCCCTGCAGTCAGCGCCCGATAGTCCTCCCAAAAGCCGCTAGCCAACCCAGCTCCAAAGGCCGCACCCTGGGCAGTGACGTCCAAGATCGCGGGGCGCTCCACTGGAATGCCCAGGACATCGGCTTGGAACTGCATCAAGAAGTTGTTATTACAGGCCCCGCCATCTACCTTGAGGCAATTAATCGGCGTGCCGCTATCCTCATTAACCGCATCCACCACTTCTTTGACTTCATAGGCGATCGCCTCTAGCACCGCCCGCACCATGTGCTCCCGCTGCACCCCGCCCGTGAGGCCCAAAAAGGCCCCGCGCGCGGTCATATCCCAGTGGGGAGCCCCCAGCCCACTCAGGGCGGGCACAAAATAAACCCCGCCGTTATCGCTGACTTTTTGGGCCATGGGTTCTGTATCGGCGGCGTTGCTAATCACCTTGAGCCATCCCGTAGCCATTGAATGCAGGCTCCAGCGGTAAACATGCTGCCCTCTAGGGCGTATCCCACCTGGGGCTGGCCCCCTTCCCCAGCCTGGGACCAAGCAATGGTCGATAGCAACTGGTGCGATGAGCGGGCAATGGTGTTGCCGGTGTGGGCTACGAGGAAAGCACCGGTACCGTAGGTGCATTTGAGCGCGCCGGGGCGATCGCAGCCATGGCCAAACAGGGCCGACTGCTGATCCCCAAAGATGGCGGTAATGGGGATTTCCGCTCCCACCACATCCGCATCGGTGTAGCCAAACACCCCGAGGCTGGGCTTGACCGTGGGCATGATGTGGGGCGGAATCTGGAAGAGGGCTAACAGGGTGGGATCCCAATTGTGATCATGGATATTCAGCAACATGGTTCGGCTAGCGTTGCTGTGATCGGTGGCGTGAACCTGACCGGAGGTCAGGTTCCACAGCACCCAGGCATCCACGGTCCCCGCCAGGGTACTGTCCAAATCCACGGGGGGATCATTGTGCTGCTGCACAGTTTCCAGCAACCAAGCCAGCTTTGAGGCAGAGAAGTAGGCGTCGAGGATGAGACCGGTGCGATCGTAAATGTCCTCGGCTTTGCCTTCCGCCCGCAACTGATTACAGAGGGGGGCGGTGCGGCGATCTTGCCAAACAATGGCATTGTGGTGGGGCCGACCCGTCTGGCGATCCCACAGGAGGCAGGTCTCTCTCTGCACGGTCAGGCCAATGGCTGCGATGTCCGCTGCGGTGGCGCTGGCTTTGGTGAGCACCGTCTCCATGGCCCAGCGAATATCGGCCCAAATTTCGCGGGGATCATGCTCTAACCAGCCCGGTTGCGGGTAGTACTGGGTCAGCTCCTTGTAGGCTTGTTCGACAATGGCCCCGCTCTTGTCAAACAGAATGGCACGGTTGCCAGTGGTGCCCAAATCCAGGGCCATGATGTATAGAGCTGCCATAGGAGTTCAAAGGATTACGTCAGCAGGGATCACCGCCCTGTAGGTCTTAGCTTTCAAGACCATGGGCCAATAACAGCAGGATTTAAGCTTCCCGTTAGATTGTCGTTATGCCCCGTTGCATTCGGCTTGCCGCTGCAATCCGTTACTAGGGACCCGCAAATATGGCTTCTTCCAAGTCTTGGCGGCTGAGGGAGTATTTAAACACCCGTTGAATATCTTGTCCGGTGCTGTCGCCCTTGATATAGCGCACCACCACGGAATCAATATCGAGTACCAGGTCAGCTTGCCACTCAGGCGTTTGCATATGCCAACAATGGAGGTCTTCCACATCTTGTTGGCAGCCTTGGTCCCGCAACCACTGTTCGATATCGGGCAAAGGATGGTTATACAAAGGGGTTTCAGCAGTGGGCAGGGTCATAAAGTTTTGGGCGCATCCTAAACGTCAGGGAAAGTTGACCGTGGGGCATGGGGCTGAAACTCAAGGGGGCGAGAGTATTGGGGTGGGAATCTGGGGGGCCTGTAGGGGCTCAGCTTGGGGTGGAAACCAGGGCTTGACCGCTGGGACAACGGTAGGTGCTGGTGTATCCGTTGTGGTCATGCCCTGGAACTCAATCGCTGGGGGTGGGGCGGGTGAGATCGCGCTGTCCTCGAAGGCAGCCGCTGGTGGTGCGGCTTGTACTGGCTCGTTGTGGGTAAAGCTGATGGTCAAGACCAGCATTAAACAGCAAACAAAGGTTATCCCCAAGATGAATAGGGCAAATAACTCTCCTGCCGATAGGGGGCGATCGGTGGGGTCGAGGTAGGCACTGGAAGATTCGTAGCGCGATCGCTCCGCAGCGGGGCGGTTTAGATAGGCCGGTGCCTGCATCACCGCCACCCGAGAATAGCCAATGCTGTAGTCGTAGGCCAAGCGTTTATCGGGGGCGCTGGGGGTGTGGTTCCATATCGTTCGAGCTTGAAACCGTTCTGTGGCAACGGCATCGGGAAGATCCGTCGTGTCAGGGTGGTAGAGTTTGCTCAAATCCCGATAGGCACGTCGAATTTGCTGTGGGGAGGCCGTTGGCTGAATCCCTAACAGGTCATAGTGGTTGGTCGATGGGTCTTGCTGCTCTGCCATGTTTGCCATCGGCGTTTGACTACCCTTAGCATTGCGCCCTTAGCATTGCGCCATATCGTAGGGGGCCGTGCCTTCGCGGGTAAGGCGAATTTGAGCGAGGGCAAACACCGCTGGAATGACTCGGCCATAGTTAGAGGCGATCGCTCGCCAACCTAAATCAGCCACAAACCAAGTCCACAGAGCCGGTCCTAGCACTGCAAACACCCCTCTGACGGCTCCATACCGGGCGGCATTAATCGCCATGCCTCGGGAGGTCATGGCCACCGTCACCCGATTATGAATTTGCGCCACTGCCCCCAACCCCCCTCGGGCTAGGGTTTGTTTCGCAATTTGATGGCGGGCCATCTGGACGGCAAATTGACGGGCAATCTGGTGGAGTAGCCAGGGACGCAAAACGGCATTCACGGCCACGGCGCTACTGCCTTTGGCCAGTAACCCCATGGGATTGGTTTGCAAAGACAGGGGCAGGGCTTGGTACTGGGGACTGTTGGCAATCGATTGCTGCACCTGCCGTTGCAGGGCTTGTTTTTCGCGGGCGGGCAACCGTTTCCAGGCGCTTTCCATAATGTGTAAGAACACCTCAGACTCTAAATCCATCGTGGAGAGATCGTTTGAATAGGGGAGGCGCAGGTGCTGACAGACTTGCACCAAAATTTGCCGGTAGGACAGGCGATCGCTTTGCCCTTGCAGCACCGTAAACCCATCGGCGGCCAAATATCGCAGGCGACTTTCAAGCTTGTCTAACTGAACGGAGCGACTCAGGCTTTGAATTTCGATGGGATCGAGCTGGCGCAGATGATCCAACGGATTAAGCTTAGGTCGAAATAACAACTCACTGAGGGATTGCAACTCGTCACCATTGGCCAGTTCTAGGGCTAACCGAAGTTCGTCCACGGCATCTTTACCTGCTAAGGGCCTACTCAGGGCAAGGGAATTTTCCCTATTCTACGCATGGGCTAGCGACCCCGACAAAAGGTCGGGGGAAATTACCAGCGCCAAGCCTGGGTCAAACCCACCAAGGTCGGGTGAAACCACCAAAATCCAACGATAAACGCGGTGACTCCCGCATAGGAGGGGCGCAGAAATTCTTGCCACTGGAGAGTTTGCTTCCCTTGGATAACGGCTTTAAAGGGCACCACTGACGTCCGTGCCTTAACTGCGGCAAAGGCTTCCCCATAGCGGGAGCCCCAACGGCGATCGCCATGCCAAACTGCAAACAGGTGGTGGGCAATCAAACCCGCTGAGGTGATGATCATAAATGTACTGCCCACCCAGAGGGTATGGGCAATACACCAGATCACCTGGCCCACCATTTGCGGATGACGGGTAATGCGAATGATCCCCGTTTCGTAGAGATGCACCTCCGGCTTTTGAATGGCGGCAACTTCTAGCAGATTGAAGGTAGCTGGGTACAAAAAGAAGAAGGAAATAGCGGAGAGAATCCACACGATCGGAATTAGGCCCGGCACCCCCTGCAGGTTCCACAGGCGCAGGCCATCGTAACGGTGATTAATGAAATACGTAATCAGAATGACCGCTAATGGCAAGCTCACCAGGGCAAAGATGACGCGATAGGCCCTTGCCCCGATCAGGGCTTCGCCCTTGGGCCGAAGCGCCGCTAAGCCGCTGTGGGCCAGGGCAAATATCAACAACATCGCCACCATAATGCCGTGGCTGGGGGTGAGCCAAGTCCAGTCTGCCATCGTAACTGTAAAGGATTCTTAACAACGCTATCCCTTATCCTACGGCGTTAGAGAACAATCCATCCGAGGGCAAAGGCCGAAATCGCTCCAATCGCCGTATTGATAATATTGACCACCTCGTTGGTGAGCCAAGGCCAACGGGTCTGCAAGGTCGCCCCAATCACGCTCTCGGCATTGGTAGCAATAAATGCCGCCACCGCACAAATGCCAATGGCGAGGGGCGTAATGAGGCCAATTAGATAAGCCACTCCAGCAATTACCAGAGACCCCACAATCCCCGCCAGGGTGCCTTCTAAGCTAACTGCCCCCTCAGTTCCGGCGGGCACCGGCTGCAGGGTGGTAATCAAAAAGGTGCGTTTGCCGTAGACCTTGCCCACTTCGCTAGCGCTGGTGTCTGAGAGCTTGGTGCTAAAGCTGGCCACATAGGCCAAGGCTAGCAGTGATCCCCAGGGGGAAACCGTGGCGGCAGTACCCTGCCATTGCAAGACCCCCACCGCCGCTGCACAGAGCGCTCCGATCAGCGCTGAACCCCACACATTTTCAGGTCCCCGCGCTCCGGAGCGTTTTTCGGCAATGCCAGCGGCTTCTTTTTGGGCCTGACCGATGCGGGTCTCCCTAGATCCCACCAAAAAGTA
>JAQCKL010000142.1 GCA_027592485.1 Cyanobacteriota bacterium | reverse complement strand
ACGATGGGGGCACGTCTTTTCGGCACTACTCAATATAGTTAACCAATGACACCCCTGTCAAACCTTATTTTGAGAATAGGGTAGAACAGGGGTAATTCAGCAGGGGGGGGTGGGATTGGGTTCATGGTCAATCCCCACGTCACCCCTTAACCGATGCCCAATCCCACCGCCGCCAGGATTTTGACCAGAATGCCATTGACGATCGCCAGGGCGATCGCCCCCAAAATGGCACTCCAGATGCCCCACTTCAGCTTGAAGCCTTCCACCAAGAACGCCGCCAGGCCAAACACAATCACCCCACTCAGCAGGGGTAGCAAGCCCAAGCTCAGCACCGCAAAGACCCCCTTAAAGGGCAGGATCGCCAGAATGGCATGGAGGAGACCGATGATCGCGCCACCAATCAGCGCCTTCACCGGGCTATCCACTTCGACGCCGATCGGTAGCTTCGAGATGATCAGCAAGCTGACCGCCAAAACCACAACGGTAATTAAAAAACCAATAACCATGACTCGATGAACTCCTTAAGCTTCAGTCCTTACAGTAAACCGCTAGGGACCCCAGCGGTACAGAAGCGGATTACCTGTTGCAAAAGACAATCAGCCCTTAACCGGACCTGAATCCGTGGCAGGCCCCCTAGACGCCACTCCCCACATAGAGCGGCGCGGTGTACCCCGCCAGGGAATGATAAATCTGCTCTAGGTGCGACACATTGGTGCTGATGGTATAGCGTTCTAGTACCCGCTGTCGGGCCTTTTGGCCCAGCGATCGCACCATCTCTGGACGGGTTTGCACCAGGGGCAAAATGGTTTCCAACTGATGGCTGACCCGCTGGGTGTCTAAGACAATGCCCGCCCCTTGGTCCAGCACTTCCCCATCGGCCCCGGCATCGGTGGCAATGCAGGCGGTGCCACAGGCCATCGCCTCTAGCAGCGAGAGAGACAGCCCCTCAACCAGGGACGGCAAGATAAACACATCCGCCCCCCTCAAAATATCAATGCGGCGCTGCTCCTCCTCCACAAAGCCCAACCATTGGATGGTGGAATCGCCCCCATAGAACAACCGCATCGACTGCTCTAGGGGACCATTGCCCACAATCGCTAGGATGCAGCCGGGCTGGGTTGGGATCGCCTTCCAAGCCTTGAGGAGGGCATCGACATTTTTCTCTGGGGAGAGCCGCCCCTGGTACACAAACAGTTGCCGCGCCCCCAAGCTGGACTTAATACCCGAGGGGCCAGGGGAATATTTGCTGACATCCACCCCATTGGGGACGACGATGACTTTTTCGGGGGGGACCCCCAGGCGCACAAACACGTCGCGCTGCAGGTTGGAGAACACAATGACGCGATCGCAACGGGCTAAGGACGGAGCATAGACCTGGTAGGTCAGGTGCTGGGTACGGGCACTGAGGGTGGTGAGCTTGCGATCAAACGCTGGGTGAAAGGTGACCACCAATGGCAGGTTTAGATCCTGACAAATATCCGGCAGGCTCAGATCGAGGGGCGAGAGACTGAGGGAGGCATGGACCACATCCGGCTGTAGGCTCGCCAACGCTTCCACCAAACAGCGGCGAGAGCTGGGGGAGGGAATCGTCGTGATTTGGGACTTGAATAGATACGGTAGCGACACCTCACGCTCGGCTAGGGGCTCGGAGCCGTCTAGATCGCGCTCGTGATCAAAGTGGAGAAATGAAACCTGATAGCCGCGCTCCTGTAAGGCTTGAGTAATTTCTCGGCTGTAGGTGACGTTTCCGCAGAAGGGGGATTTCTTACCAAGCCAGGCAATATGCATCTATTGAGAGAGACACTGTCGTATCCGTAGATGGCCAGCAATGCCATTACCGCCGTTGAGGCTTGAGATCGCTTTGAGACAAGCGGTGCTAAAGCAGTACCGGGGCAAACGGTCAATGCTCTGGAAATTAACGCTCTTTAGTATTGTTTAAGATTGTCCCTAAATGTCAAGTAAGGGGAAGTTGACATTTAGATCAACCAAAGTTGATGTCCTTTTTGTCATGAATGGCGACGACCTCCGCCCATCAAGGTATGGAGATTATTCTCCCGTGGCGGGAACAAACACCTCTAACGACTCTTCCCGACCTCGAATGGCGACGGGACCGAGCGATCGCAGCAATGGGGATCGCAGCCGCTGCTGGGTGGCCCCACTCACCAACATCGGGTGCCCCACCTCCTTGGTGAGGGCCTCCAGCCTTGCTGCCACATTCACCGTGTCGCCAATCACTGTGAACTCCAAGTGCCCCCCCATCCCCAGGCAGCCTGCCACCACCGGGCCGGAATGGATGCCCACCCCAATGGGCAGCGGGCTAATGGTTTTAATGGCTTGCACCATGGCTAGGGCCGCTTCCACTGCATGTTCTGCATGGTTATCGAGGGGGCGGGGTGCCCCAAACACCGCCAACATGCCATCCCCCATAAACTTATCGACCCAGCCCCCATGCTGCTCGACCAGGCTGGAGAGCAAGCCCTGCAGCTCATTTAAAAAGGTCAACACCGCCTCGGGGGGCAGTTGCTCTGAGTAATGGGTAAACCCTCGCAAATCCGTGACCACGATGGTGACATCACAGGTGCGGGGTTCGTCGAGCAGGCGGTTGGGGGCATCAAAGGCTGCATCCACCACATTGGCGGGCAGGAATTGATTCATCAACAGCCGCCCCGCTTCATTTTTGCCCTGGCGCTGCACAATACCGGCGATCGCCATCCCCAGCAATCCCGTCCCCAAAATCGTAAACAGCACAAACACACTCACCGCTGGATCGAGCTGAAACAGGTGGGCGGCATAGCCAAAATTGAGCAGGGCTAACACCGTGGTTAAAACCGACGCCTGCTTTTGAATGCGAATCCCCCCGGAGACGGCCAGCAGGCAGCACAAGGCGGCGATGTTGGTGATAATTTCGGGCTTGGTTTCCCCTAGGGCATACCAAATGTTGGTGGTAAACAGGGCGATCAGCGCACTGTCAAACAACGGGATCGCCAGTTGCAAGGCCCCCAACCACCGCCATGCCTGGGGATGGAGCAGGGCGATTAAGAAAAGAGATGCAATTAGGCAGGCGGTGAGACTGACCAGGGCAATGGTAGGGGGGACTGAGGGTTGCCCCATCAGCGTCTGGGGAAAAAAGAACACCAGCACGTCGAGGCTGCTAGAAATCAACAGCATCACCGATCGCACATAGGCAGCTTTGGTCTCGTTTTTGAGTGACTCTTTAAACGTGACCTGATTAACCGAGTGGGTGATTGTTTGGGTCGACAATCGGCCCGTGTTCATAGGTAGGGAGGAGTGGGGGGCATAGAACCTGGGGATAGCGCTCGCCGAGATCGTGCCTTGACCCGTACATGGGTCCTGGCCCCCAGGGTTGATCAGGGTCTTGAGGTTAGGTGATCCTAAAACTCGATCCCAGCCTGGGCTTTGACCCCCTGTTCCCGGAAGGGGTGTTTGACCAGTTTCATTTCGGTCACCAGGTCGGCTCGCTCAATTAACGCTGGGGGGGCACCGCGCCCGGTCAAAATGACATGGCTGTCGGCGGGTTTTTGGTCCAGTCCGGCCAGGACCTGATCCGGGCTGAGGTAGCCCAACTTCAGGGCAATATTCACTTCATCCAGCAACACCAGTCGGTAGTCCGGATTTTGTAGGTAAGTGAGGGCCTTTTCCCAAGCGGTTTGGGCCATGTGGATGTCGCGATCGCGGTCTTGGGTCTCCCAGGTAAAGCCCTCCCCCATGGCGTGGAAGCTGAGCTGCTGATCCCATTGGGCCAAAACGGCTTTTTCCGCCGGTTCCCAGGCCCCTTTAATAAATTGAATGATCGCAACGTTGAAGCCGTGGCCGAGGGAGCGCATCACCATCCCTAGGGCCGCAGTGGTTTTACCCTTACCGTTGCCGGTGTTGACAATGATCAATCCTTTTTTTTGACTGCGATCGGCGAGGCGCTGTTCCTGGACTTCTTTGCGGCGGGCCATCTTGGCCTTGTATTGGTCGCTGCTCAGGCCGCTCTGGGTGGCGTCGGTGTCGAGTTGATTGGCGATCGCGTCTAGATCGGTGGTCGGCGTCTCTGCTGCCATGGCCCCTGGGTCTTAAGAAAACCTTCCCATCGTAACGCGGTGGCTGGGGGTGGGGTGCTACAATGCACAAGCACTAAGGGCATGTAGCTCAGCTGGATAGAGCATCAGATTCCGGTTCTGAGGGTCGGGGGTTCGAATCCCTTCATGCTCGCTCTTAAAATCGAGAAGTACCAAAAGCTTCGGTCATTCACTATTTATTCGCCACGGCGTCTGGATGGGTTGGGTGGCCGGAGCTTTTGGGTTTAGAGGAGGCCAAGCACAATGATCCTAACTATTTCATTAAAGTATAATAAAGATGATTAGTAAGCAGCACCTCTCACCTAATCCGTGTGGGGTGTTTTTGTTTGGGTGCTAACCATTTCCTTGAAGCGCAGCACCCTGCCCTCAAACAAGGTATTTGCCGGTGCGCCAGTGGATTCAGCCCAAAGATCAGCGTCACCGCCAAGGCTTTTCCGAAACCGTTGCCGCAATTTTGCCGCCCCAAAGCGCTTGCTTTGCCAAATGAATGCCCGATCGCAGCCATTGAGATAGCTCAGCACCCAGATATGTTGAGCGCCTCAGCCATTTTTCTTGCGTATCCGCTCAGGGGACGGTTGCTTGCTTTCGAGCGTTAGCCGCGATTTTTGATGGTCATGACCTGGACAATTTGTAGGGCTGTGTCCCCAGGAATTTCCAAAATTCGGTAGAGATCATCTAAAAAGGCTTGCTCTTGGGACGTGACGGTCCCGTCTGAGAGCACCAAGTCCGTGGCGATCGCAAAAGCTGTTTCACAGAGATCCGAGGGCAGACAAGTTTTAGCTAGGCTGATCAGCTTACTGGGTCCCTCCTGCTTCAACATGCCCAGCAACTTGTCAAACATCCGGTGCATGACATCCGCCGAAAAGCTGCTAAAGAGCTGCATCCGGGCCAGCATGTTGTTCATGTCTCGCCCTTCCTGCTCAGAGAGGTAACCATCCGCCGCGATCGCCACTAAGGCCACACAAGCAAACGCCTCTGCCGGGGTGAGCTGAACCTCAGCGGTGTCCTTTTCTCCGTTAAACACGCCATCAAACAGCCCCATTCTCCCGTCCCCCAGTCCATTGCCTTCCTATGATGACCTAGATTCTGAGCAGAGCAAGGGGTTTTTGCAGAGTTTTTACAGCCTTAGGGTGCGGTGCTGAGCCGCAGCGCGATGGCCACCACAATCGGCCCCATTATCAAGGCGGGTAAAAAAGAGGCCACCCGCACCGCCGCCACCTCCAGAAGCCCCAAACCCAGACCAATAATGATCATGCCGCCGATGCCCGTCGTGATCAGAATATGGGGGTCTTGGGTGGGGTCAGCAATCACAGTCCCTAAGCTGCCCGCCAGGAGCGATAGGGAGCCCTGCACCACCAAGATGGTGAGGGCCGAAAATCCCACCCCGATGCCATAGGTGCCGGTGAGGGCGATCGCGGCGAAGCCATCCATGGTGGCTTTGAGGGTGAGCAACGTGTCATCTCCCGCCAGGCCATTATTGAGGCTGCCCAGCACCATCATCGGTCCGATGCAAAAAAGTAAGCTGGCCGCCACAAATCCTTCAGTAAAGCGCCCTCCGCCCTTGACTCGCCGCTTTAGGGCATCCCCCAGGGCCATCAACCGCTTTTCCACCTGGATCCATTCCCCCAGCAAACCGCCCGTCACCAGGGCAACAAGGCCCAAAATGATCCCGTCGATGGAACCGGCCTGCACTGCTGAGAAGCTGTTGGTCATGGTAAAGCCAATCACCAAGGTGAGCAGCCCCACCGCCTGGGTGATGATTTGCCGTTGGTTTTGGGGCAAGCGGTGCCGGAGCCAGAACCCCAGCCCAGCTCCGGCCACCACCGTGGCCACGTTAATCCAAGTGCCACTGGTCCTGGCCCAAAAGCTCAAATCCATACTGTTTAAAGGTGTCCTATTTTGCTTCCATCCAGTTGGGACCGGCATGGGCTTCGACCACCAAGGGTACCTGCAGCTGCACCGCCGATTCCATCACCTGATTAATCTGGGGTTGCAGGGCCTCCCACTCCTCAGGGGGGACTTCAAATACCAGTTCGTCGTGGACTTGCAAGAGGAGTCGGGCTTGGTAGCCCTTCAGCAACTCATGCAAACGGATCATGGCGATTTTAATAATGTCGGCGCTGGAGCCCTGGATGGGCGCATTGGCGGCGGCCCGCAAGAGGCCCGCATCATAGCCGCCGATGCGTTTGAGACTGGCCAGATCAATTTCCCTGGGATCGGTGTCCTTCAGGGCTTTGAGGGTGCCGCTGGTGAAATGGAAGTAGCGTCGCCGCCCGCAGAGGGTTTCCACATAGCCCTGGGCGATCGCCCGCTGCTGGATCTGCTGCAAATATTCAAAGACGAGGGGATAGCGATCGTAGTAGCGGTCTAAGAAGGTTTTGGCCTCGCCGTGGCTGACCCCCATCTCGCGGGCAAACCGATGGGCACCCATGCCGTAGATCACCCCAAAGTTGATCACCTTGCCCAGACGGCGCTGTTCTGGGGAAATCTCCTCGCACTCCAACAGTAGGCGGGCGGTGAGGGCATGGACATCGTCCCCTTGGTTGTAAGCCTCTACCAGCACGGGCTCCCCGCTGAGGTGGGCCAAGATTCGCAACTCAATTTGAGAATAGTCTGCCGCCACCAAGAGCCAGCCCGGTTCTGGCACAAAAGCCGCCCGAATCTTGCGGCTAAAGGCCGTGCGAATGGGGATATTTTGCAGGTTGGGGTTCGACGACGAGAGTCGCCCGGTGGCGGTAACGGCCTGGTTAAAGTCCGTATGCACCCGCTGGGTATCGGGGCGGATCAGGGTGGGCAACGCGTCCACATAGGTAGACTTGAGCTTCGAGAGGGTGCGGTGCTCCACGATCAGATCCACCACGGGATGATCCCCCTGGAGCTTCTCTAGGGTGGCCGCATCGGTGGAATAGCCCCCAGACTTATTGCGGCGCGATTTACGCTTATCTAGCCCCAAGCGATCAAACAACAGCTCACTCAATTGCTTGGGGGAGCTGAGGTTAAAGGTTTCGCCCGCATCTTCATAGGCTTGGGCTTCAATGCGGTCTAAGTCGGTGGCCAGTTGCTCGGAGAGGGTCGCTAAATAAGGGGCATTAATCCGTATGCCCTGGTGCTCCATCTCGGCCAGCACCGGTTCTAGGGGCAACTCGATGGTGGTCAAAAGGGTTTGCAATGCCCCTAAAGGATCGAGCTGGGCCTGTAGCTTGGGGACAAGGCGATAGGTGGTGTGGACATCGGTGCCACAGTATTGGGCTGCTGCTGAGATCGGCAGATCGGCAATGGTCTTGCCCTTGGGCACCAGGTCGCTGTAGCTCTGGGCCGTAATCTGTAAATGACGCAGGGAGAGGTCGCTGAGGTTATGGCTGCCCTCAGGGTTGAGCACATAGCTGGCCAGCATCGTGTCAAAGACCACCCCCGCCAGGTTAATACCCTGATTGCGCAGCACCAAACGGTCGTACTTGGCATTTTGTAGAACCTTGGGATAGGTGGCACTTTCGAGCACAGGACGCAGGGCCTCAAGTACAGTTTTCAGAGGTAATTGATCGCCATTGGCGGACGATTGATCGCTGCTATCCAGGGATAATTGATTGTCCTGGCCTGCTCCCCCATGACCGACTGGAATATAGGCCAGGGCTTCTGGGTCTTCTCCCCAACAACAGCCAATCCCCACCAGCGTCGCGTCGCGGGGCTCAAGGGAGGTGGTTTCGGTGTCCCAAGCCACTGGCTGGGTCGGATCAGTGTGCTGGCTGAGGGTGTCGAGCAGCTCGTAGAGCTGGATTTCTGTGGTGATGACTTGGGGGGTAATGGCCGCCCCTTGTAATTGTTGGGCCGCATCGGTTTCTTCCGCGCTGAAAAATGCCACATCCTCAGCGGTATCGCCCCCAGTATTGCCCCCAGTATCGCCCCCCGTCTGGTCCGGATCTGGCGCTGGGGTTGCCAACTGACCGCGCAACGCCGCCTGGACCTTCGGCAGGCGATTAATCAATTGCTGTAGCTC
This sequence comes from Cyanobacteriota bacterium, assembly GCA_027592485.1. Lineage (GTDB taxonomy): Bacteria > Cyanobacteriota > Cyanobacteriia > Phormidesmidales > Phormidesmidaceae > PCC-6406. The sequence goes on along the minus strand of JAQCKL010000142.1, from coordinate 1,200 downwards.
CAGGTGCCGGAGGGGAGGGGTGACCACCTCGGGGTCAATGCCGGTGAGCTTACAGGTGGCCAAATCGACCCCGAGGTCCACATCAGTAATGATTTTGGCCATCTTCTGGGAATGGTAAGCCGCCGCCTTACCCGCCTCCAGTTTGGTTTTCGTTGCCCCTTTCAGGGTCTCGATCGCCGCATAAATGGCGTCAAGGGTGCCGTACTCGTTCAGGAGCTTGGCGGCGGTCTTGGCCCCAATCCCTTTCACCCCTGGCAAGTTATCGGAGGTGTCTCCGCAGAGGGCTTTGTAATCCACCACTTGGGTGGGCAACACATCCAGCTTGGCTTTGACCTGTTCGGTTTTAAACTCCCGCGACCCCCGCGCCGCCCCTTTGGCAAAGACGCTGCTCAGGTACAGCACTGAGACTTGCCCTTCGGGATCAACCAGTTGGAAGAGATCTTGATCGCCACTGAGGATTTTGACGTTAAACCCCTCGGCTTTGCCACGGGTGGCTAAGGTGCCAATCACGTCATCTGCTTCATAGCCGGGGGCGGTTACCATCTCTAGACCCATGACCCCCAACAGATCTTTGAGGTTCTCCACATCCTCGATGAAATCCTGGGGGGTTTCGGGGCGACCGGCCTTGTAGGTTTCGGACATCTCGTGGCGGAAGGTGGGCTGATCGAGGTCAAAGGCGATCGCCAAATACTGGGGCCGCTCCGACTCCACCACCTCCAGCAGTGCTTTCAAGAAGCCATAACAGACACTGGTGGGGATGCCAGTGGAGGTGCGCAAGCCCCCTTCGGCCCCTCGGGCATGGGCGTAATAGGACCGGAAGGCGAGGGAATGGCCATCCACCAAAACCAAAAGGGGGCTGTCTAACTCAGTCACAGGAATGCTTTGGCCTTAGATCTGCTGTCGTTATTGTATCGCTGGGGTCAGAAGGCCTCCGGCACGCTTTTCCGGCACGCTTTAAAGTTGAAGACCTTTACAAAAGAAAAATCGGCCTCTCGTGAAGCCGACTTTTAAAAAATATTGTTGCTCTCTCAAGTTGGAGGAAACCGTCCCAAAAACTTTGGTGCAGCTAGAGCGGGTCTCTCACCTCCCGCTGACTCCGTGAGCTATTGTATCAAGCTCTACAGTATTTTCGTCATATAGCCGTCGCCACTTAGGTTAAGACGTTACCACCTTGAGAACGTGCTCCATCGCATCTCTTAA
>JAQCKL010000141.1 GCA_027592485.1 Cyanobacteriota bacterium | reverse complement strand
ATCGGTAAACTTTAACTGACTACTCCCTTCCACAACAACTCCTGTTCTCAACCCCTGTGACACTTACCTCAAAGGGTAACCATCGCCCGAGCTGAGTCGTGAGCTTTGCTTTACCAAAGGGATTAGGAGACTTTGCGGGAGATCTGGCTTTTTCTGTTAGACGACTCAGCTCAGGGACGGTTACGATAATTTTTCTGCGGCACCATGCATTGATGATGCACGGTGTCAAACGATTTTGGGAAACCAGATTATAATGTGACTGTAGGCTAATGATTTCTACTGCCCATGAGTAACGATAGGTTACAGCAACTTGACGAGCAACTTGCTTTGCTCCGCGAACAGCGTCATGGTATGGAAAAAGCAAAAATCACTGCTGCCGCTGAGGAGAAGGTCAGGATTGGGCAACGAATCAAGCTGGAGATTAGACCTCAAATACTAGAGATCGAAAAGGAATACTGGGGAATTCTGGCAAATCAGGCTGAGTCTCTAGATATTACAGAGCAAGAAGCGGAAGTTGTTGTCAGTGAGATAGTTATACAGGTCGAGCAGATTGAGGCTCGAAACCCACCTAGATATCCAGACCAAGTATTAGAACTGCTAAGGGAAATCAAGTATGCAGTAAATCAACCAGGTAAACCAGCTTCTGCAAAACTAAAAGGTATTATTTCGTCATTTCCTCCTTTTATTGGAGTTGCTTATGAAGCAGAGCTAGATACAGAAAGCTTTGTGCTCACACATTTTCCAACCTTTACTAAAGTGATCAAGCAAATGACAAAAAAAAATCCAATCCCTAAGCTCCTCTGGCAACAGCTTGATCTCAGGAGACTTGCCACAGAAAACCATCAATCTTCGACCTGAATTTAAAGATTTTCTTCGGGATACTGGAATACCTTTTTCGAGCAGATATCGTGAGCATGTCTATCTGGAAGATCTTTTCATTTTTCCTGATCTCAGGATTATACAAGGCTCATCAGAAGAAATAAATCAAGACACTAAAAGTGAGCGGATTTTAGATTATGATAATCATGTGCTTATTTTCGGGGATGAGCAGTCAGGAAAAACAACTCTCGCTAAGAAGGTATTCATAGATGCCTTTGAATCAGGGTTTTTTCCTCTTCTTATAGAAGGGGAAAAATACGAAGCTCTAATGCAGAGGAAGAATTAAAGAAGCAACTTTCAGCAACCTACGAAAACTTTTCAATTGAAGACTTTCTGCAGAAAAGTAAATCAACTTGCATTATTGATAATATATCAGCAAGTAAATTAAACACTAAAGCCAAGAGAAGATTCTTAAAAAAATTAAATTCACTTTTCTCTAAAGTCATAGTCTTTGCAGAAGAATCCTTTCAATTTATTTCTCCTGACTTTCCGGAATTTGATGAATATAAGAAGCTAGAAATTCTTCCTTTTGGTCATGTTCGCCGGAGTAAGTTGATTGAAAAGTGGGTGCAACTAGAACTTACAGAGGAAGTAGATGAACAAAAGATTTGGGCTAGGGTTGATGAACTGAGCCTTCATGTAGATTCCCTTGTCCGCAAAAAAGTTGTTCCAGCAAAACCTTTATATATCCTACTATTTCTACAGTCTTTTGAGACAATGACTGTTCATGGACGCGAGTTAACCTCTTATGGACACTGCTATCAACATTTAATTTATCAAGCCTTAGATCGAGCCCGTGTAAAGTCAACAGAGATCGATGCATATCTAAATGTGCTTTCAGAACTTGGAAAAACAATTTTATCATCACCTTCCGAGAGGCTTGATGACGAAAAGTTAGATGATTTTTTCCGGCAGTATTCAATAAGTTTTCTTCCAATTGATCGAAGCAAGGTAATCAAAGATCTAGTAAATTCATACATTCTCAAGGAAACGGAACAAGGTCTTGAGTTTCGTTATCGATATCTGTTTTACTTCTTTGCAGCAAAAAACTTGGCGGATTCTTTGCATCAAGGAAATGATTCAAAAAACAAAGTTCAAGAGCTAATTGATACAATATATCTGGAAAAGTCATCTAATATAATTTTGTTTCTGACTCATCACTCAAAAGACCCCTGGATTATTGATTCCATTTTGTATTCCATAATGGAGATTTTCCCTGAAGAGAAAGAAGCCAACTTGGATGCAGGCTCCCTTTCTTTTTTAGACGAATTCATAAAGGAAATTCCTGATCTCATAGGAGAATCGTGATGCTCGACAAGAGCGTTTGGAAGGCAACCAAAGAAAAGATATTATTGAGAGACAGAGTAAGGAGGAGGATTCAGAAGAATATGATGGCAGCGAACTGTCAGAGTTCGTGAAAAACATAAACAAGTTGCTTAAAGCAACAGAAGTTTGTGGTCAAATCCTAAGAAATAGGGTTGGTTCTCTTGAAAGACACTCATTAGAACTAATCTACGAGGAAGCTTTGATCGTTCTATTAAAACTTCTGAATCTTGTCCTAAAAACTTCTGAACTTCTAAAGGAGGAAGCTGTTAGGATGATTAGAAAAACATTAGATATATCTCCTGATATGTCTGACGAAAAAATCACTCGGCTCGTCAAAAGAGCTTACTTGGATCTCAATTATTCAATCATTCTAGGAGTCCTTAATAGAGCCTCATTTTCTTTAGGATCTGCTAGATGCCGAGAGATTTACATCAAAGTAACAGAAGACAAGGTCACTCCTGCAGCAAGGCTAGTGCAGGAGATTATTGAATTGCAATTCGAGAAAAAGTTAGACATAAAAAAAATAAAGCTATTGCATAACGAATTTTCTCAAAATCCTATTTGTGATCATGTCTTGAAGTATGTGATTTTACGCCACTGTTACATGCATGATATAGGTTACAAATATCGTCAACAGCTGGCTTCTACACTTGACATTCCAATGCAAGTCCAGCGCAAGCTTGCAATAGCCTCGAAACAATGAAGTTGCATCTAATTGAAAGGCATAGTTCAAAGCCCTGTAAGTCCTTATAATCTAACGCTAAAGTCTCCAAAAGCTTACCTCGAAAACTCCAGATCCCAATATGGGTAAGGTGGGTAGAAAAGCAAGATTTTGTAGGCTTTTAAACTTAATAAATATATCTTTTCCCTGCACGGATCCTTTTGGTATGCCCATATCAAAAGTATTAGGGGACTAGGCAGAAAAGCAGCACTTAAAGGGTGACATACACCGTAAAGTCTCTTCAAGCAAGCACCTCAGTAACTTTAGCCTAAAGCAGCGAAAACCATTGCCTGGAAAGCCTTTCGTGCGGTCATCACCCCTCAGGGTAAGCGCAAGAAAATTGCATCCAAAGTGTGCATTGGCTTTTTGGCAATTCAGGCATGGCTGTAAGCTCCATTTTCTCGTGAACGTATTCTCATTAATTCGATTTTGCTGACACAACCAGATTGGATTTTCGCAATAATGGCCGCCTTATTGATTTTTGTACTTACCCTGCATCACCCCCTTAGGAGACAGTGCAAGAAAAGCTTGTTTGCTCCCTTAGGGAGATGCAAAGTGAATAACTCCGCTGAGTCAGCATGGGGTGGGGGAAGACTACCGCAGCAACAATCGAGTCGCAGCAGGCGATCGCGCCTTCACTTTTGCAAATAATCCTGCAGTGCCTTCACCGTCAAGGTTTCCGTCTGCATCGCCTTGATCGCCGCCGCCGTTGCTTTTGCCGCCGCCAACGTCGTCACCGTCGGCACCTTATAAGATAACGCCGCCCGTCGAATGGCGCGATCGTCCTCCTTCGCCGTATTCCCCACCGGGGTATTCACCACCAATTGGACCTGCCCATTCTTAATGGCATCGGCAATGTGGGGACGACCCTCATGGATTTTGAGCACCGTTTCCACCGCCAACCCATGGTCCGCCAGCACCTGCTGGGTGCCGCTGGTGGCGATCAGGGTAAAGCCGAGCTCGGCAAAGGTTCTGGCGATGGGCACGACCGCCTCCTTGTCGCGATCGTTCATCGAGATAAACACCGTGCCGGTTTGGGGGAGCCGTTGATTGGCCCCCAGGGCTGCCTTGGCAAAGGCCTTGCCGAAGTCCACATCAATGCCCATTACCTCGCCAGTGGAGCGCATTTCAGGCCCCAGCAGGGTGTCAGTACCGGGAAATTTGTCAAAGGGCAAGACCGCTTCTTTGACCGAAATATGGGTGGGAATGACTTCGTGGGTGAGGCCCAAGTCGGCGAGGGTTTTACCCGCCATCACCTGCACCGCCAGCTTCGCTAAGGGCAGTCCCGTGGCTTTGGAGACAAAGGGCACTGTCCGAGAGGCGCGGGGGTTGGCTTCAAGGATGTAGACCTGCTCCCCTTTCACCGCAAACTGAATATTCATCAGCCCCACCACCTGCAGCCGTTTGGCTAGCTTCACCGTCCAGTCACGGATCACTTTGAGGGGCGCTTCGCCGAGGGTGATAGTGGGCAGCGAGCAGGCGGAGTCGCCGGAATGGATGCCCGCCTGTTCGATGTGTTCCATGATGCCGCCAATCACCACGGTACCGGTGCTGTCGGCGATCGCGTCCACATCCACCTCGATCGCATTTTCCAAAAACTTGTCAATTAGGATGGGGTGGTCGGGCTCCACCTGCACTGCATGGGTCATGTAGTGTTCTAGGTCCTGGTCGGAGTAGACAATTTCCATGGCCCGTCCCCCCAGCACATAGCTGGGGCGCACCACCACCGGATAGTTGATTTTATGGGCAATTTGCAGGGCTTCCCCCGTGCTCCGGGCCATGCCATTGGCGGGCTGCACGATCTCTAACTCCCGCAGGATTTGCTCAAACCGTTCCCGATCTTCGGCGGCGTCGATGGAGTCAGGGGAGGTGCCCCAGATTTGGGTGATGGGTGGCTCCTCTGCCCCCGCGCTCCCCGGTTCCCCAGCTACATTAGCCGCCACATTCGCTAAGTACGCCTGCAATGGCACCGCCAGCTTCAGCGGGGTTTGCCCCCCGAATTGAATGATGATGCCCACGGGCCGCTCGACCTCGATGATATTGAGCACGTCCTCTTTGGTGAGGGGCTCGAAGTAAAGGCGATCGCTGGTGTCGTAATCGGTCGAGACGGTCTCGGGGTTGGAGTTGACCATGATCGTCTCGAACCCTTCAGCGGGGAGGGCAAAGGCGGCATGGCAACAGCAATAGTCAAACTCGATGCCCTGGCCAATGCGGTTAGGGCCGCCACCGAGAATCATCACCTTGGGGCGATCGCTGGGCAGCACCTCGGTCTCGGTCTCGTAGGTGGAGTAGTAGTAGGGGGTGTTGGCCTCAAATTCGGCGGCGCAGGTGTCTACCGTCTTGTAAACCGGAATGACGCCCAAGGACTGGCGATAGGTTCGCACCTCGTCCTCCGTGAGGCTATTGGCGAAAGCAATTTGGCGATCGCTAAAGCCCTGCTGCTTAATGGCGAAGAGCTGATCCTGGGTGATGGTGTTCAGGGGGGTGCGCTTCAACCACTTTTCGGTGGTCAGGAGCTCGGCCAGATGGTGCAGAAACCAGGGGTCAATGCCGGTGAGTTCGTAAATTTCGGCAAGATCCAGTCCCAACTGCATGGCGTGGTGGACCGCAAAGATGCGCTCGGGGCTAGGGGTGCGCAGCTTGCGCCGTACCGCCGAGAGGGTGGGGAGGGTTTCGCGGCGATCGCAGCCCCAGCCCGCCCGCCCCGTTTCCAGAGATCGCAGTGCCTTTTGAAAGGACTCCTTAAAGGTGCGGCCAATGGCCATGGCTTCCCCCACCGACTTCATTTGGGTGGTGAGGATTGCCTCCGTGCCAGGGAATTTCTCGAAGGCGAAGCGCGGTACCTTGGTGACCACATAGTCGATCGCCGGTTCAAAGCAGGCCGGCGTCTTCTTGGTGATGTCGTTGGGGATTTCGTCGAGGGTGTAGCCGATCGCGAGCTTGGCCGCAAACTTCGCAATGGGGAAGCCGGTGGCCTTCGAGGCCAGGGCAGAGCTGCGGGAGACCCGAGGATTCATCTCGATCACGATGAACTCGCCATCGTCAGGGTTAACCGCGAACTGAATATTGGAGCCGCCGGTCTCGACGCCGATCTCCCGAATGATTTTGATCGAGGCATCCCGCAGCCGCTGGTATTCCTTATCGGTGAGGGTCTGGGCGGGGGCGACGGTAATCGAGTCCCCGGTATGGATGCCCATGGGATCGACATTTTCGATCGAGCAGATGATCACGACGTTATCGGCCAGGTCCCGCATCACTTCCAGCTCGTATTCCTTCCACCCCAGCAGCGACTGCTCAATCAAGATCTGGGAGACGGGGCTGGCGTCGATGCCTCTTTGGGCCAGGGCCTCAAATTCTTCTTGGTTATAGGCAATGCCGCCCCCCGCACCCCCCAAGGTATAGGCCGGGCGACTGATCAGCGGGAAGCTGCCAATCTCCTGGGCCACCGCCCGCGCTTCAGCCATGGTTTCGGCCAAGCCAGAGGGGCAGACCCCCACGTTAATGCGCTCCATCGCTTCTTTAAACAGCTTGCGATCTTCCGCTTTTTCAATGGCGTCTAGCTTGGCCCCAATCAGCTCCACCCCGTATTTTTCGAGGACGCCCCCTTTGGCCAGTTCGACCGCGAGGTTCAGGGCGGTTTGGCCCCCCATGGTGGGCAGCAGGGCATCGGGCCGCTCCTTGGCGATCACCTGTTCGACCATGGCGGGGGTGAGGGGCTCGATATAGGTGCGATCGGCCGTCTCCGGGTCGGTCATAATCGTGGCGGGGTTGGAGTTGATCAACACCACTTCGTACCCTTCTTCCCGCAGGGTTTTACATGCTTGGGTGCCGGAGTAGTCAAATTCGCAGGCTTGGCCGATGACAATGGGGCCGGAACCAATTAGGAGAATTTTTTTGATGTCGTTACGGCGGGGCATGGCGTCTGGGGATGCAGGGGTAAATCCAGCCTATTGTAATGGCTCTGGGCTTTTCCCAAGCGGTGGCTTGCCGCACCGTCAGGATCCTTTTAGGTCTGGTAATACTGCGCGGTCAAGTTGTGATCAGCCCTCTAAACCCTTGCTCCGAGCTTGGGAGGGCTGGCTGGCCAACGGCTCAAAACTTTGATTTGCCAGGGGTTTTGATTCATCAGGGGGTGTTTGCCCCTTCCTCCCTAGGGCAAGCAGCACTCACGGGTAGCTCGATCACAAACTCTGTGCCCTGGCCGGTTTCAGAATGATAGGAGAGCTTGCCACCATGTTGTTTGACAATGATTTGATGGCTGACATATAACCCCAGGCCGTTGCCTTGGCCCATGGATTTGGTGGTGAAGAAGGGATCGAAAATCCTCGGGCGGATCTCCGCTGGGATGCCCGGCCCGTTGTCGCGAATGTGGATGGCAATCCGATCGTCGCGTACCGTTTCCGTCCAGATCTCTAGGGTTTTCTGTCGTACTGATGGCGATTCGAGGGCATCAATGGCGTTGCTGATCAGGTTCATAAACACCTGATTTAATTGCCCTGGATAGCAGTTCAGCAAAGGAAGTTGCCCATAGTTTTTCAGCACCGTCACGGGATGTTTGTGCTCATCTACGGCTTTGAGTCGATAGTCTAAAACCATCAAGGTGCTGTCCAGCCCCCCATGAATATCGGCGGTCTTGAGGCCGGTTTCGTCAAGGCGAGAGAAATTGCGGAGAGACTGGACGATGGTTTGGATGCGATCGCCGCCATTGCGAGTGGACTGCAGCAGCTTTTGTAAATCTGCCTGCAAAAACGCCAAATCACTGGCTTCGATTAATGTTTGTAGGGCTGGGGGAGGGTCGGGATAGTGGGTTTGATAGGCCTGTAGCAGCTGCAGTAGCTCCTGGGTATACCTCTCTAGATACTTAAGGTTGCCTTTGATAAAGGTGACGGGGTTGTTGATTTCATGGGCAACGCCACCCACCAACTGCCCCAGGGCTGACATCTTTTCACTGTGAACCAACTGAGCCTGGGCTTTCTGAAGGTTTTGCAGTTGCAGTCGCAGCTCAAGCTGAGAAATCACCTGCCGACCCAGGGAACGCAGGGCTTCTATTTGCTCGGCACTGAGATTACGGGGAACGCGATCAATCGCGCAAAGGGTGCCAATGGCATGGCCATCGGGGGTGACGAGGGGCGTCCCGGCATAAAAGCGAATATCGGGATCGGAGGTAACCAGGGGATTACTGGCAAATCGTTCGTCATCTAGGGCGTTGGGGACCACCAGGGGTTGATCGGGTTGACAGATGGCGTGGGCACAAAAGGCCAGTTCCCTGGGGGTTTCGGTGGCATCCAAACCCACCTTGGATTTAAACCATTGGCGGTGCTCATCCACTAGGCTGATCAGGGCGATCGGGGTCCCGCAAATATAGGCAGCCAGCTGGGTCAGATCATCAAAGGCCTCTTCTGCCAGGGTGTCTAAGACCTGGTAGCGCTCTAGGGCCTGTAACCGCTCAGCTTCGTTGCTAGGCACCGGTGGCGTCTGGGGTACCCAAGATTCTACCGTTGAAGGCTGGGACATTCTGGAGGTGCTCCAGAGGGTTTCGGGGTTGGGATTTAGCATTTGTATGTCAGGAGCGGATTCAGTCACGCACCCTAATGAGGCTTATCCAATACCTAGACTATAGAAGCCAAATGTGACATTCCTGTGACAAGGGCTAAACGTGTTTGGTTGATATGCGAAACCTTTCAAAATTACGATTTAAGATTACGCTCAGAACAGAATGAACGATCGTTCCAGCAGAACCGCTAACCTTTTCAAAAATGAGGTTTAACAGGATGTTCCCATGGGCAACACAATTTTGAACTCAGTGCCTTTGCCAACTTCTGAGAGCACTTCAATGGAGCCGGAATGCTGCTGGATAATTTGATAGCAAATGCCTAAACCGAGGCCGGTGCCTTTGCCCACCGCTTTAGTCGTGAAAAAAGGATCGAAAATCTTCTGTTTGACCGCGTCACTCATGCCAGGGCCGTTGTCCTTAAAGGAAATCTGAACCTTTTTGTCGGCAGTTAGTTTGGTGATGATCGTAATTTGCTTGGGTTCGCAGTTGGCCTCTTCCATGGCATCAACGGCGTTAGTAATTAGATTGCTAAAGACCTGGTTGAGCTGGGCCGGATAGCATGCGATCAAAGGTAAATCGCCATAATTTTTGACCACCTCAATGCCATATTTAAGGCGATTATTCAAAATCAGCAGGGTGCTTTCCAATCCCTCATGGATGTCTACGGCCTTAACTTCAGATTCATCGAGACGAGAGAAGTTTCGCATCGCAATCACGATCTCTTTAACGCGATTGGTGCCGAGGTTAAGAGGATGTTTGAAAAGTCGGTCTTGAAGTAATAAAAGCTCTCAGGGTATAAGTTGCGACAAGTA
>JAQCKL010000140.1 GCA_027592485.1 Cyanobacteriota bacterium | reverse complement strand
CCATCCGGATCCTTAGGGTAAAACTCCGCTAGCTCCTTCTCCGCCTCTTCCTTAACCCACTTTTCCCACTTTCGCACCTCATCCGCCAGCCGTTGCCCATACTTGGGTATATACTCCAGCACCACCTTATTCAGTAGCACCGCCACGGGGTTCAAATCGCTAGCAAAGGCATCGGCCCCCACCCGCAGCGCCTCCAGCGGTATTGAGCCACCGCCCGCGAACGGATCCACCACCAGCGGTCGTGTCCCTGGCTCACCACCCAGCGCCTCGTGGGCCGCCTGGGTCAGGGCACGGCTGGTTTCTAGATAGTCTTCATGGGTCGAGTTATCCCAATTGGCAAAGTCAGCAATAAAATCTAGCAGGGCATAGCGCAATACATTCCAATGCTTGGGATTTGCTGCATCTAGCTCCACCGTGCCCTTAGACATAGCCACCCAGTGGCTACCGCTTTCCTCCGACAGCTTGCCCGTAAAGCTGGTAGAACCCGCCTTCTTAGCAAACTTGGTGATAATCTCCGTTGCCTGCTCCCGAAACACCTCCGGGCAAAGCTCATCTACCGGGTCGGGCCACAGCGATGCACAAATCACCGCCCGACAGGCCGCCAACGGTCGCCGCGCCCACCATATATGCAGCGTCGATATATGCCCATGACGAATCGACTTCTCCCGCCGAGCATGGGCTGAGATTCGCTTGATCGGTAGATCGACTTCGATAAGGCGTTTGGGGCAAGGCATATTAGTACTAATAATTAGCTTTTTGGCGGAAACGTTCTCTAACTGGGAGCATGTAACGAGCAATCTGACTACTATTGCTTGTCGGATGAAACCATTGCTTTTCCATGGTTAAAGATATTGCCTCTGAGCCAAGCACATAGCTAAATAGTTGCTCAAAATCAGCATCCTCAATACCATCAAATACAGATTCAAGCTCAGTCAAAAGCAATATCTTGAGTGATATTTTTGCAAATCCTGAGATTGGAATTCCAAAAATTTTTGCTGCCCTTAATTGATATGCCTGGATTGATTTTTGAATTCTATTTTTCTCCTCGACGAGACAAAAGCTCAGATCATCAGAAGAAACATTTGTCAATCCAATCAATTTTCCTCTTATGTCTTCGATGGCGGAGCGAAACAATAACCTTTCTTCTGAATATTCCTTATGAAAAGCAATAATTTTATCAATCTCTATCTCGCTTAAGGCTTTTAATGATGGCAGGCCAACATTCAACGAAAGACTAACGCTAACAGGATCTAGAGAAGTTGCCGCATCTAGCCTTCCATTTTCAAGAAATTCACCTGTTACTGTATAGCCTGGACTGTCGCTATATACATTCATCCGTTGTTCGCTAATTGCGCTAGCGAGGCAGGTCATGTAAAAACCGCCCAGGTGTTGGTCTACAGCCAAGAATCCTTCGCGTTCTTCGCTATATTGGGCCAAGCCAAGCTCTAGAAGTTTTTGACTGACATCATGATGAAATTTTCTCAAATCAATCAAGCTAGAGGGAACATATTTTCCCTTATTTCTGCTGTTTAAGCCAATTCCTAAGGGCTCTCCAACCTCTTCATATCTCTTGATTAGCGGAAGAAGCTTTTCCATAAATAGAGCTTTTGCTATATCTTTGTGATGTTCTTGAGGATAAGCAGGAAACAGTATACCTGCATCGATAACCTTTTTGACATCACTGTTGTCTTTTGGTAGATAGCCGGAGGGAATAATTCTAGATATTTCATCCCAATAAAAAAGTGAAGCCTTGAGCCAGTTTAAGTTCTGAATGTGTATGTATGGATAATAAAGAGCTTTGCCATCACTTGCACTCATTTCAATTCTCCTCGGAAATATCAGCTACTTTTGATGCCAAGCTTTCTATCGCCGAAGCATCAGTTGCCCACCGTATGATGTTCTCAAACTCATTTTGAAGAGACTCGCTTGCGAAGTATCCGCATCTGTTGTGCAATTCCAACATTTGAAACGTTGGCCGCGACAATTCCTTGCGAACCTTATCTATTCGGCTCTTAGGAGCAACGATATAAAACGGAAAATTTAGATTAGGAGACAACGCTCCTAAGTCCGACATTCTTAGTAGCCCTGAGTAGATTGAAGTCGTGCATTCCACCTCAAAAGCGGCAGAAACTTGCTTGCCAGCCCTCAACCACACCACATCAATCAGCTCAATAATCCGTTGAGATGTACCGCCCATCCCCAGGGCAGGCAAGCTATCAATACTCAGACTTCCTAGGGTCTCACCATTCCAAACTCTTGAGCGGTCATTCCGCGCAATCCAAACCTTGCACCCCAGCTTGCGGCCAATCTTAGCCAGCATCCACTGCACATGGGTATGGTGAGTGCCCTGGTTCTCCTCCCCCTCTGGCTCAACAGGCCCATCCCCTACTGGGACAGCCACAACTACAACATCTTCGCCAGCCTCCTTCTCTTCAACCTCAACCGTCGTTGCAGCCTCTGGCGAGGTTGGCGGTTCAGTCTTGGCATTTTCAATGCGAGTACAAAGCTGCTCAAACTCCCACGACCGAAGATCTAGAGCCGACGCCATGGCGATAAACGCATCCCGCAAAGTCAGATAATCTTGAGCCAGGTCATTTTGAGATGAGTACAGCCCCTCTTTCTCCAACATCCGACGGGCAGAAAGATAAAATACTGGCCACTGCTCTACTGCCTGCACATGCCACCAGACGCTCAGCAAAAACAAACAGCGCGCTGGTTGTATCTGCCGCCGAGTAACCTGCCCTGAGGCAATCTCACCCTCCAAAAACTGACTAAACTCTTTAATCAACTTAGCCGCCATCTCCGGCGAGTCTGGCACGGGCAGCGCCTGCTTAAGTTGCTGAGTCAGCCCATCCTTATCGGGAATATGCTTCACCAGCATGTTCAAAAACATGGCCCCAGAAGCCCCCTTCATGCCAAAGCCTTCCCACTCCTTACGGGTTTTGCGATCAAAGGTACTCTGGAAATCTTGGGTTGAGATCTCCCCATTCAAATAGCTGTCCAGAAAAGCCTTCAGCTCGGTGCAGAGATTCAGCCGTAGGGCCGTCAGGTGCTGCATCCAATCCACCCAGCCTTGGTCGGCCTTAGCCTCTGTCAAATAGTCTTGCCAGCGAGTTAGATGTTGCTCAGAGATTGTCATGGGTTACCAAGGGATGTTCTAAAACTCGCAAAACAGGATCCAGATTAGGCTTGTTCTCCTCTCGTCGCCGACGTAAAGGTAGCGCCCCCTTCTCTAAGAAATACTGATTCGCCTCCGCAGAATGAGGTGGATCCGCATACTCCACCACAAACAGCGGTAAGCCAAGTTCCAAGGTTGTTTCTCCGGCAGCAAAGGTGCCCCCAGTCAAACCCGACTCAATCAAAATCATGGCGTCTGAGAGACCACAAATCGTGCGGTTGCGCTTCATGGCGTTGCGGGCAATCCACTTGAGGGTGGGTGCAAACTCAGACACCACCAAATAGCGATCCTCATCAAACACCCTGGCTAGCTCTTGCTTGAGGGAAAAATTGAGAATACCCTCTGCCAAGACCAGAGTTGTCACCCCACCGGCCTTTAAGGCTCCACAGTGGGCGGCTAGATCAGTGCCGCTCGCATAGCCGCTGACCACGTTGACATCAGCTTGGGTCAATATCTGGGCGCAGGCTTCAGCTACCCCCAACCCTTTCGCCGAGGTTTTGCGCGAACCGCAGAACCCTACCGCCTTTCGTCGCAGTAGGTCTATGTTTCCCTTAGCAAACAGCACAGGAGGAGCCGACTTGCCTAAAACACGGTTGAAATGTTCAGGATAGGTCGCGGATCCTTTATAGAAAGTCTGAATATTTTTGCCTTCCAACCGTTCAGACAGGCGCTGGGCATCATCCCGCGTCGTTTTAACTGCCTCGGCCACCGTTGAGCGCAGACCATAATGATGCACTAGGTCTTCCACAGACGCCCTGACCACATCCTCTGGGGCTTGACCTTCCTTGGCAATCAGGCTCAGTAGGCGGTCTAAGGTCACCGCTCCCAGGCCCCTAGCCTGGGATAGCTGAAGAATAGCTGTAGCATTACCCATGATCCCCTCCTGCCTAAGTTAAATCTTGCGCTGTCTTGGTAGCCGCTAGACCCAAAACCGACTTTGCCCCCGCCAACCGCAGCATTCGCCCCAGTTCATTCATCGAGAAGCCAGTTTGGTAGATATCGTCGATAACCATGACTGAGCGATTTTGAAACACATTGGCGTCTACATCAAAGGCATCTTTGATGTTGTTGATCTTTTCCTCCATTGTCCGACACTCCTTCATCGGTCGGGTATGTCGGATTTTTCGCACGGCCCCGGTGGCATTGATAAAGCTGACCTGTGCGGTGATTTGCTCAACCAGGTAAGTGGGCAAATCAAAGGGCTTGTCTGGGTTTGAGGGCGGCACGGCAATGACCATGTCGGCCCTGGTGTAGGTGGGGTGCAGGAGGATGAAGAAATCTATCATCAGCGTTGCTAGCTTATCAGCCTCAGCCTTACTGCCCGCATTCCAGCCTGAGTCGTAGGGTTTAGCATCGCGCACAAGTTGCCCCAGGACTGTTCGCTGGTATCTTCCTGCTGCCGATAGCTCAGAGTGATAGCCCAGGGCGTAGCACTCATCTAGGTCGTCAACCAGGTAGATATGCCCTTTCAGTACCCGGCACAGTTGCTCTATACCCTCGAAATCGCTATCGCTAGCACCCTTGATGTAGCTGCCCCAGGTGTGCTCACCCTGGCGATCTTCAAAGGTGCGGCTGAAGTAGAGGTGGCTAAACGCACGGCTGATGATTGGTTTGTAGGTGACAGAACCCTTAACCAACAGCAGCAAGTCACCAGAGTATTCATTTCGCCTGAGGGCGAACTCGTTTAACCGATGATGATCCATTTACCTGTGCTCAGAGAGTCGCGATCGCAATTCTCCCAAGGTTACTCGGTAGTGCTCGACTGTCACCACAGGTTCCCAGCCCATCTGGGCCGGGTCTTGAATCAGGTTTACCTCCGGCTGAGAGGCGCAGTTAAACACGACATACAGCCAATAATCTTGCTGCATCCGTTGGGCGGTCTTGAACTCATTGGCCGTCAGCGCCACCTCGCCCACCTGCGATCGCCCCTTCACCTCAATAAACCGAACTGCGATCGCTGTCTTTGGATCCTCTGGGTGAGGCTTGCGAGAAATCAGGTCAAACCCTCGGTTTTCAGACTCTACACTCTCCACCTGCCAGCCCCGTGCCTCTTCGTAGGCAATGACGGCATTCACCGCAGTCTTCTCAATCTCCTCATTGCTCACCATCGAGGCCATCTCGGGCGAATTGCGCTCTGGGTGGGGCAGCACCCAGGCCTGGCCATAGTGGCGAATATCTGCGATCGCACAGCTCTGCTCTTGCTCCAGCTCCGCCAGACGCTTTTCTAGCCGTCCATTCAGTTCAAACAGGCGGTCTTCGGTCTGCTTCATCCGCCCATCCAGACCCGACTCCTGCGAGCCCGACTCCTTCTGAGACAGCAACTCCGCAAACTGACACTGGACGCGATCAATAATCGCATTCAAGCTAATTTCCAAATGCTCCCGAATGGTGCTGACATCCTTTTGGCGCTGGGCCTGAATCTCCTCAGCAAAGGGGCTCAAGGCCTGCTCAATCAGCGCCTGCTCAACCTGGTCTTGCCGTGGTAGACGGTTATCATCGGGCACAGCCACTTTGGCCTCTCCCTTAACCTTATCTAGCGGCACCAGGTCTAAAAACAGCGTGGGCTGTTTCACCACCATCTGACCATCCATCTCCGTCTGCACCACAAACAACCGCCGATGCAGCACGTTACTCCGGCCATCTTGAATCGCCGCCGAAAACACATCCAGCCGAGCCGGGCGTTCTCGCTTGAGGTCATAGAAGACGGCTCCCCGGCGCAGATCATCCTGCACCTGGTTAAACACATCCTCTCGCACCACCTCAAACAGCGGATGCCCCGGCGTTACCCACTCTAGGGTGGGGTCATCTTGGGTTAGCTCCTTGGCAAAGGCGACTTGCTTATACTCTTTGCCTAACCGCCCCCAGCGAGGCTCTAGCTGGTCGCCAATCGACCACAGAGAGCGAGGCACTCGGCCAATGCGGTAAATAGGCCGCTTACCCACGGCCTTGGGGAAGATACCGCTAATAGGTGCCGCCTGAATAAAGAAATCGTGGATCACCTCCGGTACCAGTCGCCGTTCCTTCGCCTCCGCTGACTTGCCAACAATTGACCCGAGGTTTAACTCTCGCTTGGCCAACCCCTCCAGCGCTGATTCCGTCAGTCGCCGCAGGCGTTCAGTATCCACCTGCTCCACAATCCGGCTCTTGATCACGTCCTCGGTTAAATTGCGGGCATACATATCCCGCAGCATTCGTTCGATCTGGTTGGAGGGAAAAACGTCGCCCAGCACGTTAAACACCTTGCCCGTCCGCTCTGGATCCAAGTCATTTTCGATGGCCTTTACCCGCTCAAACAGTTTCCAAAAGACCCGCCCCTCGCGGGTGTTTGTAGAAACAAAGTTGAAAATTAGGCAGTCTTTCTCCTGGCCATAGCGGTGGATGCGGCCCATGCGCTGCTCTAGCCGCACCGGGTTCCAGGGAATGTCGTAGTTGATCATGAACCAGCAAAATTGCAGGTTGATGCCTTCCCCAGCCGCTTCGGTGGCCACCAACACCTGGCAGTCTTCCCGAAACTCGCGCTCTGAGTAGATGCGGGTATTGGGGGTATCGCGATCGCCAACCTTCATGCCCCCATGGATTTGAGTGACACTAAGCCGCCATTCCCGCAGCTTGCCTACCAAAAAATCTAGGGTGTCCTTATGCTCCGTAAAAATGAGCAACTTCATCTTGGGGTCGCTAAAGATGCCCTGCTTGGTCAGTGCGTCCTTTAGCTTCACCAGCTTGGATTCAACTTCCCGTTCTTCCAGATGCTTAGCCAGCTTAATCAGGCGCTCTAGCTGAACGATTTCCTCTCGCAGGTCATGGGGATTGACCGAGGCCACTACGGACTCCAGATCGCTGAGGATTTTCTCTTGTTCTTCTTCCGTCAAGTCCTCAAAGTCATCGGGTCGCTTGCGGCTAATAACAGACTGCCGGTAACCCTCAGGGTCTTCCAGAATCTTCTGTCGCTTGTCCCGCATTCGCTCCAGACTGCGCCGCACCGCGTAGATACTAGAGGCAAACCGCCGCTGGAGCATGGCCATGGTAAACCCCAGGGCACGCCCCTTGGCCGAGTCATCTTGGGCGGCCTTGATGGACTGGTCTTCGACGTATCGGGTCAGCTCGTCATAAAAGTCCAGCTCATCTGAGTCGATTTTGAATTCAAGGGTGTCTACCCGCCGATTGGTGAATAGCTTCTTAGGCTTGCCCGTTTCGGGGTCTGGGAATGTCACCAGCGCCTCTTTCACCCGTCGCAGGTAAAACGGCGCATTATTGCGGTGCATCGCCTCTTCCAGGCTACTGACGTCGCCGTAGACATCGCGATCCAGCAGCTCTAGAAATAAACAGAAGTTTTTCGGATCCCCTTTGTGGGGGGTGGCGGTCA
The DNA here is from genome assembly GCA_027592485.1 of Cyanobacteriota bacterium. Lineage (GTDB taxonomy): Bacteria > Cyanobacteriota > Cyanobacteriia > Phormidesmidales > Phormidesmidaceae > PCC-6406. The sequence goes on along the minus strand of JAQCKL010000140.1, from coordinate 1,756 downwards.
TCAGCAGGTAGTGATCGGTCAGCTCCGACAGTTTTTCCCCCAGTTGGTAGGCCAGGGTCTTTTTGTCGGTACTGTAGGCGCTCATCTTGTGGGCTTCGTCCACGATGATCAGATCCCAGTGCGATCGCAGCAAGCTCTCCTGAGCATCCTGAATCCGCGACACCCAAGATACTGAGGTCACCACCTGGTTGCGATCCTGCCAGGGGTTCATACCGTAGTTGGCCCGCAGCACATCGCCCCGAATCACCTCAAAGTCTTCGCGGAACTTGTCCTTCATCTCCCGCTGCCACTGGAACGTGAGGTTGGCGGGGGCCACAATCAGCGTCCGCTTAGCCAGCCCTCGAATTTTCAGTTCCTTCAGCAGCAACCCTGCCATAATGGTCTTCCCAGCCCCTGGATCATCCGCTAACAGAAAGCGAATCCGAGGCTGCTTGAGAAAATACTCATAGACCGCCTCAAGCTGGTGGGGGAGCGGGTCTACTCGGGCGATGGTCAGCGAAAAATAGGGGTCATACTCATGGGCCAACCCCAGACGCATAGCTTCAACCCCCAACCGAAACCGCTGAGAGTCCCCATCAAACGGCGCTTTTTCAGGGCTTACCTCAAGCTGAGCAAGCTGCTCCCGCGTCAGAATCGGGGTATAGGTTTGATTGGTCGTCAGTCCCTGACCAATGATCTTGATAGCACTGCCAACCGGCTCGGCAACTAAAACCTTTACCAGCTCTGGGAAAAATTTGCCTTTAAGAATAACGTTAGGTTTGATCTGGTCAGCACCAATCTCCTGCTCCTTAATGGAGGAGGGCTGCTCAGGCTCAGCAAAATCCCCATCTACCCAGCTACAAATCTGAGTTGCCAGAGATTCACTCAGGCTGCTGGCATCAATCACCTCGCCCAACTCAACGAACTCCCAATCAGCCGGGATACCAGAGAACAGTGTTGTCAGTTCCCCCTGAGACAAATCTTCAACGCCGCTACAGTCAAGCACCGCGAACTTTTGACCAAGCAGAGTACTGACCGCTGCGAGAGCCGATTCGCCTTGAGCCAGCAAGTCCTGGAGCTGAAATTTAGGCTTGGTCATTCAGATGCGGCCTATGAGGGCATGTCCTGCCTAATGCTGCCCACCTTAGCTAGGCTAATCCTCTGAGTTTTGCAAACTTAAGGGGCTGTTAACATTGCAACACCAAAACCTAAGGTTTAGTAATCAAGGCTATTGCAATCTACGGGAATAGCTGCATACACTTAGTTCAAATGAACTATTCCAGCCATGACCCAAATTACGATTCAGTGTTGTTTGGTTGCGAAGGAAGCAACTCGCCAGTACCTCTGGCATCTTATGGCTGATATCTACACCCCCTTCATCAACGAGATGTTGGCCAGAATAGGGCAGCACCCCAATTTTGAAGAGTGGAACCAAAAAGGGAAAATTCCTGCCGATGTTTTTGAGGATCTGCGCAAAGCCCTGAAAGAGGATCCGGCTTTCAGGGGAATTCCAGGGCGCTGGTATTACGCTGGCCGAGATTTGGTTAAGCGAATCTACAAGTCATGGCTCACCAGGCGGCGTCGCTTGTACAGTCAGTTAGCTGGTCAAACCCACTGGCTCGAGATCCTCCAGAGTGATGATGAGCTTGTGATTGCTTGCAATAAAGACCTGGCAGCAATTCGAGCTGAAGCGGCAGCGATATTAGTCAAAGCTCAAGCTGAAATAGTTGAAGCCAGACCTAATCTTAGAAAATCAAAAAAAACTCATCAGCCCCCG